>CAMNDS010000033.1 GCA_946535695.1 uncultured Clostridia bacterium
AACCATAAATTTTAATAAAGTTTCATAATAGCTATGAGGTGATGTTTTGTGTTCAAAGGACACTGTGTAAATTCTGTTGATTTTAAAAAAATATTTTTAGCGTTAATTTTAATATTGGCATTTTTAAGTTTTGGGAACAACACGCAAGCTGCGCCCCCGAACGCAAACACCACCGGAGTTTACATCGGAAGCGTTGAAATAAAAAAAGCCGATACTCCAAAATCTGATATGCCAAAAATTGATGTTGAAACTTTAGATTTAAATTATACAGGCGATGAACAAAATTTAAATATTTTGGGCGATTTTTATAAAAACATCGGCGTAGTCTACTATAAACTTGGCGAAAACGGCGAATGGAGCACTGAAATTCCTGCTTTTAAGGATATTGGGAATTACACTCTTTACTATTACGTAAAAGGCAATGAAAATTATAACGATTTGGGCAGTCGGGAAAATCCATTAAGTTTGTCGGTTAACGTGGAAGTCGACAAAACCGGTTGGGGCGAATTGATTTATAATAACGGCATTGCAAATTATGTTGCAAAAGACGGCACAACCAGCGCCGAAGTAACAGGCAACGGAGTTATCTGGCTAAAAGAGGATTCCGAAGGCGAAAGTTCGTGGTATGGTCTTGATAATAGGCAAGGAATATTTGCAAAAGGCTCGAAATTCTGGGTGCGCTGGCTCAGCGAGAAAGACGGCGCAGAATATCAAGAATATTTCGAACAATTAGACGAAGAACACAAAAAACAGGCCGAAGAAAACAAATTGTGGATATTTTTAACAGGTGTAACTGCACCCGACGGCACGGAATACACAAATTTGGATGTGAACGTACCGTATTATATCCAGCTTGGTGATGAATGGGATGAAGAAGATGTAAAAGCAGTATTTATTTCAAAAACTGCAGACGAACCTTTGAGCGTTTCGTTTGGCACTGTGGCAGATTTTAACCGGCAGTTTGACAATATAAACTTCCCGGTAGCTTCAGGAAGCTTCGCAAGGCTTTTGTTAAAACACTTTTCACCTTATGCTGTTTATGATTTTACAGACACAGACAATGTTATAAATAATATTCCAAACGAGGATTCAAATGAAAATGTTATTCCAGATAATGGAAAAACTACCCCCAGCACAATACCAACAGGTATTAATGATTCAAAAAATACTTTTTTAATTATTATTTTTATCATTTATTTATTATTGATTATCAATGCAAAATCAATTAATTATATTTTTGATAAATATTTTTATAACTATACTCTGAAAAAAATAATAAAAGAAAAAATGAAATTTTTGTTAGGCTCTGTTAACATGAAAAGAGAAGTAGTAGGATATAAGTATGGAGGTATAGATATTTCCTCCGGCGTAGCCGGAGAAAATTATTTAAATTTTTTGTATTACTATACTCATACAGGGAGATAATTTTCTATAAATCTATTTTTTTTCGATTTAATAGTAGCCATAGTCGTGGAGGATTTTAATAATTATTTTCTTACCGTCTGAAAAATGCCCATTGTAATTATGCTCACCAAAATAAAAACGCGCTCTCCCAAGCTTAGTATCCCAACAACTACCATTCAGAACCAAAGCATACTTTAATTTAGAATTATCAGGCATACCCAAAAGATAAAAATTGTTCGAAACCACTTCAAATTTTAACCTGCTTCCAAAATTTTCATCCCTAAAAAAATTTACAAATAAATCTGCCGCTTCTCGATTTACTGGTTGATTGTTTTCATCAAGTACACATTCAAACTTTTTTTCATAAATTTTTTTGTAAGCAGCACAAAATTGGTTCATATTCATTAACTTCTCTTTTTGAGCATCTGCTAATTTTTTAATTTGGGATAAAACGGAATTTTGTCGTGCGTAAAATTTACCTCTCTCTGTATAATTTTGAAACTTGTTATATTCTTCTTCTGTGAGAATATAGCACTTTTGGTTATCAATGGTACAAGTAGCACTGCCATGTGTGTTTTTAGGCTTTGAACAATTTCATTTGAACAATTAACATTTGGAAATCCCACCTCACTCGCTGATATTTTTTCCATTGCTTGAGATTTTACGCTAAAAATTGATGCAAATGCCAACGCAACTGCAACTTTAACCTTAGACCCATTCATAAAGGTCTCCTCCTTAAAATTTAATTTTTTAGAGCCAATATTAAAAAGCTCTCGCCTCGGTTGTATCATAATTTTTATTTTTGTCAATCTTTTTTTGTAATTTATCTCATAAAAAATAAAAACTATAAAATAAATCTCCGGCAATGCCGGAGTCCGATTTTTATTTTTTAGCAATGTTCCGTATTATTTGCGATGCAATTCAAAGGTATTGACTATTTTATCATTTTAAGTATATTAGAATTAGAATTATATTCTTTTCCAAGCGTTGCAGTATATAGACATAAAATATGAAAGGTTAAAAAATTTGATTTTAATTTAACGAAATATAACTTATGGAGAAGTTTAATGCAAAACAGCATGATAGAAAAGTCTTATGATGCATCCTCAACTGAGCAAAAAATTTATGATTTTTGGGAAAATAATAATTTTTTTAAGTTTAACGAAAGTTCTAAGAAAAAAATTTATACGATCGTGCTGCCGCCACCTAATATTACGGGTGCGCTGCACATGGGGCATGCGCTTAATTTTACTTTGCAAGATATAGTAGCTCGCTACAAACGTATGATGGGCTGTGAGATTCTTTGGATTCCTGGTACCGACCATTCGGCGCTTTCGACCGAGGCAAAAGTAGTTGAAGTGCTCAGAAAAAGGGGGGTTTCAAAAACTGAGATAGGTTACGAAAAATTTATGCAGGAATGCTTAGCTTGGAAAAATAAATACGGGAATAAAATTACTGAGCAAATAAGAAAACTAGGTGCTTCGTGCGATTGGAGCTTAGAACGTTTTACTCTCGACGAAGGCTGCTCGAAGGCTGTTAATGAATTTTTTGTCAGACTTTATAATAAAAAATTAATTTACAGGGGTAAGCGAATAGTCAATTGGTGCCCAAATTGCAATACTTCGGTATCTGACATTGAGGTTGACTTTAAAGAGTCCGAAAGTGAACTTGTTTATCTTAAGTATTTTTTTTCTGATAATAATAATTTTTTAACTGTTGCCACAACGCGACCTGAAACTATATTTGGAGATGTTGCCGTTGCAGTAAACCCGGGTGACGAAAGATATAAAAATTTTATCAATAAGGAAGTTGTTGTACCAATTTCTGGGCATAAAATCAAAATTATTGGCGATGAATATGTAGATAAAAGTTTTGGCACTGGAGTTTTAAAAGTTACTCCTGCGCATGATTTTGCTGACTTTGAAATAGGTCAGAGGCATGATTTGAAAAATATTAATATTATTAATAAAAATGGGACTTTAAATGAAAAATGTGGGAATTATTCCGGATTAACCACTTCAAAAGCAAGAAAAGCTGTCATTGACGATCTAGAATCTAGTAATCTTTTGATAAAAAAAGAAAAAATTGAAAATAATGTTGGAAAGTGTTCACGCTGTAATTGTACTATCGAGCCTTTGATTTCTACACAATGGTTTTTAAAAATGGAAAATCTTGCAAAGCCGGCGTTGAGGGCTGTTAAAAATGGGAAAATAAGTTTTATACCTGAAAGATTTTCAAAAATTTATATGCATTGGATGAATAATATAAAAGACTGGTGCATATCGCGCCAAATCTGGTGGGGGCACAGAATTCCTGCGTGGCATTGTGAAAATTGCAATTATATTACAGTAGGTTTGAATAAAGTTAATTTCTGTAAAAATTGTAATTCAAAAAATGTATTTCAAGATAACGACTCTTTGGATACTTGGTTTTCATCGGCTTTATGGCCGTTTTCAGTTTTGGGATGGCCTGAATTTTATGAAAAATTTTTAAGATGTTATCCTACCGATTTAGTAATAACAGGTTACGACATAATATTTTTCTGGATTGCGCGCATGATTTTTTCTTCGATTGAACTGACGGGAAAAATTCCGTTCAAAAAAGTTGTGATTCATGGATTGGTTCGAGATGCGCAAGGGAGGAAAATGTCAAAATCACTAGGTAATGGCATTGACCCTATTGATATTATTTCAAAATATGGTGTGGATGCACTGAGACTTACTTTGGTTATGGGACTGACGCTCGGTAACGACACAAGATTTTCCGAGAAAAAAATTGAAGGCAGCCGGAATTTTATAAACAAAATCTGGAATGCAGCGAGATTTTTGAAAATTAGTAATGAGAATATTACTCCAAAAATAGAGCTTAAAAATTTGAGTATTTATGACAAATGGATGCTAAATAAATTAAGCGATACTATTCAAGAAATACAAAAAAACATGGAAAAATTTGAATTTGGTATGGCAATACAAAAAATTTACTCTTTATTTTGGGATGATTTCTGCGATTGGTATATCGAGTTTTCAAAAATAAATTTTAAAAATAATTTATCAAATTTAAATACTTGCTGCTACATTTTATGTGAAATATTAAAAATTTTACATCCATTTATTCCATTTGTTACAGAAAAAATCTGGTCGTTCTTTAATAATAATGCTTTAACAGTTTCAAATTATCCAGAATTTAACAGTAATTTTAATTATGAACAAGATAGCAAAGACGTTGAAAACATTATTGCAATTATTCGTGCGATAAGAATTAAACGAAACGAAATGAATACACCACATAATAAAAAAATAAACATTTTTATTTCGACAAAATTTGAAGATTTAATAACAAAAAATTCTGATAAAATAAAAAAATTAGCTAATATTAACAATATTTATATTAATAAAAAATTGGATGGCGGTAAAATTTTAACATGTGCTCTTGATTTTGCAAACATAATGATTCCACTTCAAGATTTAACAAATCAAGATGAATTAAATTTAAAACTCAAAAAAGAGCTCGAAGAGTTAAAAAAAAGAATAGATAAAAATAAAAAGCTTTTGCAAAATAAAAATTTTATAGAAAAAGCACCGACCGATATTGTTGAAAATATCAAAAATATTCTTGATTCTGATGAAAAAAAATATTCTGTTTTATTAAATAAATTTATATCACAACCGCAAGATTAAATTAAAAAAATCAACTCCGGTATTACCGGAGGATGATTTATGACTCTGAAGAAACTATATTTATGCTTTTAAAAGTTTAATTTTTTATTTTTCTTTTGTTCTTTATCAAAATCATTCATATATTTTAGTGCTTCAAGTTTAAAATTGTCGTCTCTAGTTTTTAAAATTTCTAGTAATTTACGAGCATAAATTTTGTAAGCTCTTACTAATCCTTTGCGACTTTTAAAATCCCCCCAAGACGGCAAACTTTCCAGAGTAAATGTTTCAGGAATATCTTCATCAGGTTTTATATCGTTAAAAGTATCTTTATTTCTAAGTTCATCTCTTAATTTTTGATCCGATTCCGGTTTATTTGGAATACCAAATTCTTGTATGTCCACGAGCCAACCCTCTACGTTACCGCAATTAATTTTGTACCTACTGTACCTAGTATGCCCAGAATCTTCAAGGTCATGAAGCCACGGCTTTTTTAATGATTCACGATATTTTGCTAAATATTCAAAAGTTTTTTTATCAATACCTAATTCTTGAGCTTTGGCTTCTAATTCTGGTAATTTAAACTTTTCGTCCCAAACTTCGTAAGCGTATGAAACACCATCCAAACCATTAGCAAATTTTTTATCGAAATTTGATTTGTATTTCTTATCAACCATTAATTCTAATAATCGCAAATATTTGGAAATAGAATGCGCAAGCTCGTGCAGCGTACGATAAATTAAACAAATTGTTCCATCAACTTCGTCATAAGTCAATTTATTATCTTTTACTAATTTATTTATTTTCTTTATGCTTTCCTCGCTCATTCCTCCCCAAATTATTTTAAATATAGAAATTGACTCACCCTCATGGCTTATACCAGACATTTTCATGTTATTTATTTGTTCAGTTAAGTCTTTAAAGCTAGAATCAGGCCATTCCAAACCAAGCGCTGTTATGCTTCCAACGCCTTTAGCTATTCCTCCACTTGTAAGTTTTTTCCCCATTAAATTATCAATATCGTTCCGATCGGCGTAATCATACAAATTTTTATCATTTACATCAAGTGTTTCAGCAATTTTTAATATCAAATTGTCATCAACTTTAAAATCATACAGCGCAAACATAATTTTTTTTGATTTTTTATGGCAAAAATTAAATGCTTCTTTAAACTCTTCATTTTTATCTAAAAATGCCCTAATTGTACGTAATACAGTATATCTAACAAATGGATTCATATAAATATAATTTTTTATTAAACCACCATTGAAAATATCCTTGCCATTTAAAATTTTAAATTCATCTTGATATTTTTTAATAATAGAACTATTATCCTTTTTATATTTTATGAAATCATTAAAAATATTAAGTATAAATTTTTCATCAGCACATTGATAATCCTGGTCTATACGATTTTCAGCAACGGCATCAACGTTATCCATAGCATTGATTTTGAAATTTACAAAGTTAGATGCAATTAAAAGCGAAGCTAAAATGGATTTAGTACGTCTAGAAGTTTGGAAACTCATTTTTTCTCCTTTTTAAAATTTTTAGAAAATTAAAATCAGATTGCAATCTAACTTTTAATTATAACTAGAAAAATATTTTTGTCAACAAAAAAAGAGTAAAAATATGCAAAAAAAATTATTTTTGTAACTTTGTACAAAACAATAATATATTTTAATAAATAATTCTAAAAAATCAACATTTTAACTATAATAACAATAAAAAAATTTGTCAAGCGTGAATTGATATTTTTATAAAAATTTTTGTTATATTAAACTTCTTTCAAAAATTGCGGAGCCACACTTTCCGTCGATGCCAGGATATTATTATCTCATCTTTGCAATACTTATTACATAAGACTTGACTTTTTTTTAAAAGTCAACCACGATTAAAACTATCATTTTACAAACGGAGAGAAAAATGAAATTTTCCAGCAATAAAAATGTTCTTTTAAAAGTTTTAACAAATGTTTCGCGAAGTGTTTCGGCAAAATCCAATATACCAGCTTTAAGTGGTATTAATATAACAGTAAAGGAATCAAGAGCTTTATTTGAGGGATTTAACATGGAATTTGGAATAACAACTTCGATTAGTATTTCGGATTCCGAAGAAGGCTCGATAGTAGTCCCCGCAAAGCTTTTTACAGATATAATAAAAAGTTTACCAGAGTCTTCTGTTTTATTTGCAACTAAAGGTAATGAAGTACTAATCAGTTGTTCTGAAAGTAAATTTTCTATTTCCGGAATCCCTTCAGAAGATTTCCCGAAACTTCCTTCAATAGAAGATGAAAAAGAACTTATTGTTTCTTCGCAAATTATCAAGAATATGATTCAACAGACTATATTTGCAGTTGCTGATAATGTTGAGAATTCCGGTGTACACACAGGCGAACTTTGGCATCTTAAGAATAATCTTTTAACTGTTGTTGCTGTTGACGGTTTTAGAATGGCGGTCAGAAAAGAACAAGTTAATATACCTGATGACTTTAAAGTGATAATTCCGGGTAAAGCGTTATCGGAAGTTTTAAGACTTATATCAGACGATCAAGATATAAAAATATATGTGAGTGAAAGATACGCATTTTTTAAACTTGGAGATTATACATTTCTTTCAAGACTTTTAGAAGGTAATTTTATAGATTATATCTCTGCAATTCCTTCTGATTGTTCTACCAAAGCCAAAATAAATGTTAAAGATGCGATATTATCTCTAGATAGGGTTGCGGTAGTAATAAACGATCACCTTCAAAATCCGGTCAAAGCAATTATAGATCCAAGTGGAATTTTCAAACTTTCATGTAGTACTTCTTCGGGAAAATCAAATGATGAGTTTGATGCCAAAGTTGAAGGTGAGGTCGTAGAAATAGCGTTTAACGATAGATATATGATTGATGCTCTAAAAAATGCCGATACTGATGAAGTAATTTTGGAATTTACTTCGGCTCTCAAACCCATAAAAATAATTCCAACCCA
Organism: uncultured Clostridia bacterium; assembly: GCA_946535695.1. Taxonomy (GTDB): domain Bacteria; phylum Bacillota; class Clostridia; order Oscillospirales; family Acutalibacteraceae; genus Improbicoccus. The sequence goes on from CAMNDS010000033.1 coordinate 8,036, forward strand.
GAGTGATTCTTTTGTTTTTCTAGTTTTACCGGTAAGAATGAAAAATGAAGAATGATCAAGTAGGAGTTTAAAAATTAGCATTAAAAAGTGTGTGTTACGTCTGTGCTTAGAAGATTTAATTTTTTAAATTACTTAAAATTAATTTTACGAATCTTTATTTTAAATAAAATGTCTTTTGCTTTTGTCTTTTTAAAGTTGTAATTAGGTCTAGAAAATGAAAAAAATAACGAAAAAAGTGTTGACAAACAAAAGCAGTTAATTAGAATGTCAAAGAGTGGATGTTTAGCTCAGCTTGGCAGAGCGTTCGCTTGACGTGCGAAAGGTCAGCGGTTCGATCCCGTTAACATCCACCATAGGTGTGGGAGATTTCCAGAGTGGCCAAATGGAGCAGACTGTAAATCTGTTGTCGTTAGACTTCGGTGGTTCGAATCCATCATCTCCCACCAT
>CAMNDS010000034.1 GCA_946535695.1 uncultured Clostridia bacterium
CAGCTTTAAAAAAATCTTTTCCGTCATATAAAGATTCCATAAGTGCGCATATAACTTCTGTATCAGTCTGGGAAATAAATTTGATATTTCTCCTTTTAAGCGACTTTTTGAGTTCAAGATAATTTTCAATTATACCATTATGAACAATTGCAAACTTACCAGCTCCACTCATATGAGGATGTGCATTTATATCCGATGGCACCCCATGAGTCGCCCATCGAGTATGGGCTATTCCGGAATTTACTTCAAATTTCTTTTTCAAATTAAAATTTGTTGATTTACTAATTGCATTGCGAAGTATCGAAATTCTACCTTTCTTTTTAAGTAAATTTATTTTTTTATCACCACAAACAGCAATTCCAGAAGAATCATAACCACGATATTCAAGTTTTTCAATAGAATTTAATAAAAATTCAACTGGATTATTATTACCTACATAACCTACTATTCCACACATATTGAGCACCTCTCAAATAAAATAAAGCTTGAATTTACAGCAAAAGAAAAATTAAGTCAACACCTCAGCCCTAACGGCATTGCTAAAAAAGATAGATACTTTCTCTAGAGCCGCCAGAGATAATTTATCTTATAATCTTTATTTTTTTTGAAATAATTTACGCAAAATTCTTGACAAAAAGAAATTGTAAGTCTTATTAGAAGACACAAGAGTTTGCAAATCATCGTAGATAAATTACAAAAAGGTCCGAAAAAACTTCCAACTAATATTACTAACAATCTTGATATTATATGCTTCAAAGAATTAAAAAAAAATAGAACTTTAGATCAATTAATTGAAAAAGTTAAAAAATTTTGGGGTTTAGCTGAAAGCGGTAAAATTTGGGAAAAATTCTCATTTGCTAGATTTATAAAATCAGTTACTTTCGAAGGTTACGAGCTTGAAAAAGTTGAAAGTTTGGAAGATATAGAAAAATTGACTAAAGCTAAAATAGATACATTATATGGGTTTTTAGAAGATATATTTAATAGCAATGTTGAATTAGATTGTGTAAAATATGATGAAGGGATTGCAATTCGTATAACTGAAAAAAATCAAGAAAAAAATATTGAAGTAGAGTTCTATGACAATACTGTAGTTGTTTCATCTTTCCAAATAGGAAGTGAAAACGTTAATGGTTTGGGTGATTTGTATTCGGTAGCATTTAAATTGTAAAAAAAACACTTAACATTTTACGCAAAAATTTGAAAATGTGAAACGTGAAAAGGTTTCCCTCTGGCGTCTCCGGAAGAAATATTTATCTTTTTTAGTAATGCCAAGTTAAAGACCATAATATCAAAGATAGTTTGTTTTATTTATTATAATATGATTATTTTTTTAAAATTAAATTCAATGCGTTAATTAATGTGTATTTTGCCAAATAAAAATTAGTACCACCCTGAAACCATAATGTGTAAGGCTCTTTTAAAGGCGCGTCGGCTGATAATTCTATCGATGAACCAGATATAAATCCACCAGAAGCCATTATAATTTTGTAATCATATCCCGGCATTTCCCAGGGTTCTGGAATTAAAAATGAGTCTATAGGAGAGTTATTTTGTATGCACTTACAAAAAATTCTCAAATTTTCTTCGCTTTTTAAATTTATTGCAGTTATTATGTCTGCTCGCTCCTCGTGAAATTTTGGAAAAACTTCAAAGCCTGCTTGTTCAAACAACTTTGATGCAAATACTGCGGTTTTTAACGCTTCACGTACTGCCAAAGGTGCATAAAATAGCCCCATCAGTAGCTCCCTATTAAAATATGATGCACCTGTATTTTTGAGTCCAGGTGCCAAAAATCTTTGTTCGCACAGATCAACTAACTCTTTTTTACCTGCAATATAGCCTCCCGAAGGAGCAATTCCTGCTCCAGGATTTTTTATAAGTGAACCCACTATTAAATCAGCTCCAACTTCTGTAGGTTCTTGCTCTTGCACGAATTCTCCATAACAATTATCAACTAAAATAATGCTTTTTGGTGAAATTTTTCGTATTTTCTTTATTAAACATTCGATTTCATAAATTTTTAATGATTTTCTCAAAGTATAGCCCATCGAACGTTGCAAATAAACAACTTTTGGTAAATTTTTTAAAAAAAATTCAATATTATCATTTAAAAAATCACAAATTTGGTAATTAATATTAAAATCTCCTAATGAACAACAATTTTTGCCATTTATTACTTGCTCAAGAGTGTCATAAGGTTTGCCGGTTATAAATAAAATTGCATCTTTTGGGCGCAAAACAGCGAAAATAGCTGTGGCTATCGCATGTGTACCACTGACAAAATTTGAACTTACAATCGCACTCTCTGCACCAAAAGATTGTGCAAAAACATTATTTATAATTTTACGCCCAATGTTACCATACCCATATCCTGTAGAACTCGCAAAGTGAGCTTCACTGACTTTATTAATTTGAAATGCTTTTAAAATTTTTTTTGAATTATTCTCGCAAATTTTTTCAATTATATCCAATTTTAATCCTTAATTTTATTACAAAGTAAATGAACAGTTGCCAAAATACAACCGCTCACCTTAAACTTTTGCTTTAGCAAATCATAAACATAAAACTTAAACTAAAAACGCATTAATCATTATTACTAAATATGGTGAATTCATCAGCCAAGTTATTATTATTATTAACTAACGAACCATTAAAAGCATTTTCGCTTTCTTTAATAGCTTGAACAATTGGATTTTTTTCAAGACCTTTTTGAATACTTTCAATGTAGGCATCTATTTCCTTTTGCTTTTCACCCACATTTTTGCTATTTTTATCTGAATGTAACAAATTACCACCATTGAATTTCCATTTTAATCCGCCTTTTCCATCTGAAAATACTACAACTTCTTTTAAATTAACACCCTCAGGAGCTTTAACATCAGACAATTTACGGAATTCACATTGAATAGAACCAGCGCTATCTTGATTTATTACATTCCATTTTTTCAAAGCATTTTCTAAATCTTCACCTTTAAGATTTTTATTATTTTCCAATTTTTTAACAATTTCTTCATTTACTTTAAAACGAATGCTTTTACCATTATCGGAGAAAAAACAAAAATCAACACCACCTATATCATTACCTTGGCACAAATTGATTTTCAAACAATTTGCTCGATTGGCTTTAGCCAATTTCGAATAACTACTTAAAGATACATTTCCAACACCGACCAACCTTTTACCAAAATCAGTAAATTTCACTAAACATATTGCACCAACCGCACCAGCTAATGCACTGCCGATGAAGGTAAACATACCATCCATAGCCTTAGTATTTAGGTTTGCCGAGCCTATGCCCAACGCAGCAACAACTGCTAACATTTTCGCACGATCAGAACGTTTAAACATAACAAAACACCCCATATATATATAAATTTAAACACAATGTGTTAAACAACACACCTAAGCATATAATAACACGCAATAAAGTAAAAATGCAAGCATTTTTTTGTTTTTTTTTTTACAAGACATAAATAGAATGACTAAAAGTGAATAGAAGTAATAAATTCTTAAAAAATAAGACTTCTTTCGAAACTGGTAAAAGATATTCTCGGCTTACGATCAGTGAAAATATTCATTATTTAATTTTTAAGTTTCAAAAGAAGTTTTATTATCTGATCCACTGATTGTCAACTTTGTAAAATTCAAAACTATTATTTTCTTTTAACACAAAAAAATTAACATAAGTAGCCGCAAAACATAGCACATCAAGAGAATCCAATTTTTTATGCTTTATAGAAATTGCCTTTTTATCATCTGAGTTTTTATAATCAATAAACATGCTATCAACATTTCCATAAAATGATACTTCTCCGGTTTTAAGACTCTCGATGAATTGTTTAATATCATTTTTTGCCACTACACGTTCTGGTGGTAACGCATCTAAAACTTCATTTTCCCTTTCTAAAATCGTATTCAATGCTATTTTAACATTTTTAGAATAAAATTCACTCATTTCTTGTTCAAAGCCACAGAGTTGTAAAAATTCATTGAATTTACCCATACAGTTCATTACAGCTTCTTGATTGCTCATCACTTTAGCACTTTTTTGTTTTCCATTTTTGGATTTATTGGCATCTAAAACTTTAGCCATTTTATTACTTTTAATGTTAGTTGATATTTCAACAATGTTGTCATCATCTTTAGTATTATTTAGTACTTCATCAATGTTGTTATTATCTTTATTTTACTCAAGCATTTAACACCTAAAACTGCTGCCATAACCGCTACGGTAGCTGTTAATGCTCCGCCAATTCCTAATTGACATTTATGATTTTTAACCCAATTGATAAATCCTCTATTTGAATTTTTAGTAGCCTCCCCCCCCCTACTGCCTCAAGGGTTTGCAGGTTTTGAGTTTTAACTTTATTTAACTCCATCGCCGAAGTTTTGCCACCCGAAAAACGAAGTAAAAGCAAGAGTAATGCGATTTTGTTCCTACCGAATTTTCTCATAAAAACTCACCTCATACTGGAATTTTGAATAACGTTTTTTGAGCAAATGCTCAACATTTTAGATTATATAACAATAAAAAAATTTGTCAAGCGTAAGTTGATATTTTTTATGAAAATTTTTACTTTACACATTAAATTCGAGGAAAGTTCAAAAACCATAAATGCAAAGAAAATGTAAAGAATGTGGAAAAACATTTCTTGATACAAAATGTATAAATGCAACAATGTAAAAGATTCGACATCACTTTTTACGGCGGCGCCAGAAGGGAATAAATATCTTTTTTTAGCAATACCCAATTTGGAGTAGCATTGTACATAAACAATCAAAAAATGATATAATGAAGAATATTGTTACAAAACAATAGTTTACAAAAAATAAAAATCATAAAAACAATGAATTGGGTGGTGATTTTTATGAATTCTTATAACAACGATAGTATTTCTTCTTTAAAAGGTGCCGACAGAGTCAGAAAAAGACCGGCTGTTATTTTTGGTTCTGACGGAATTGAAGGTTGTATTCACTGCGTTTTCGAAATACTTTCAAATTCAATTGATGAAGCTCGCGAAGGCTTTGGAAATAAAATTATAATTACTAAATATCAAGATGATACTATCGAAATCGAAGATTTCGGGCGCGGAATTCCAGTTGATTTTAATAAAAAAGAAAATAAATTTAACTGGGAATTATTATTTACTGAACTCTATGCCGGTGGAAAATATGAAAATAATAATAATTCGAATTATGAATATTCTTTGGGAATGAACGGTCTCGGGCTTTGCGCCACGCAATATGCCTCGGAATTTATGGAAGCCATTATTAATCGCGACGGTTTTGAATATAAACTCGAATTTTCAAAAGGCGAAAATATCGGAGGACTCAAAAAAATTAAATCTAAAAATAATTTTACTGGTACTAAAATCAAATGGAAGCCGGATCAAGAAGTTTTTACTGATATTAATATCAGCGACGAAATTATAAAATCTATGATTAAGCGCCAAGCGGTTATAAACAGCGGGATTACTTTTATTTTTAAATCTGAAAATTCTTCAAGATCTAAATTTGAAGAAACTAAGTTTTTATATAAAAACGGACTTTCAGATTACGTAGAAGAAATTTCTGAAAATAATATTATGGCGCCGATTCAGAATTTTAAAGAAGAAACAATGGCTCAAGACCGCGACGATAAACCAGAATATAAATTAAAAATAAATGCTTCGATGGCATTTTCTCAATCAGTAAATTTGCTCGAATATTATCATAATTCAAGCTGGCTCGAGCACGGCGGGGCACCAGAAAAAGCAGTAAAAACAGCTTTTACGGCCCAATTTGACGCGCTTATAAAAAAACTTAATAAATATAACAAAAACGAAAGTAAAATTTCTTTTTTAGATATACAAGATTGCTTAATTTTAGTTGTTTCTTCGTTTTCGAGCGTTACTTCTTATGAAAATCAAACAAAAAAAGCTATTACAAACAAAGGCATTTATGATGCTATGACTGAGTTTTTCAAGAAAAATCTTGAAATTTATTTTATAGAAAATCCAATAGATTCTGAAAAAATAGCTTCGCAAATTTTAATTAATAAACGCAGTCGCGAAGATGCCGAAAAATCGCGTTTAAATTTAAAAAAAAAGCTAAGTTCTAATATGGACCTAGCTTCGCGTGTTGCAAAATTCGTAGATTGTCGCACTAAAAATATCGACGAACGTGAATTATTTATAGTCGAAGGTGATTCAGCTCTCGGAGCCTGCAAACAAGCACGTGACCCTAATTTTCAAGCTATTATTCCTATTAGGGGCAAAATTTTGAATTGCCTAAAATCTGATATAAATAAAATTTTAAAAAGCGAAATTATTACTGATTTGATAAAAGTCCTGGGTTGCGGCGCAGTTCTTCGCGATAATAAAAAAAAATTATCTTCGTTTAATATTGAAAATTTGCGCTGGAATAAAATAATATTCTGCACTGACGCCGACGTAGATGGCTTTCAAATTCGAACTCTTTTGCTTACTATGATTTATCGTATGACTCCTGATTTAATTAAAAACGGCAAAGTTTTTATTGCAGAATCGCCACTTTATGAAATTAATACAAAAAATAATACGTATTTTGCTTATAACGAGCCCGAAAAAGAAGAATTTTTGAAAAAAATCGGCGATGAAAAATATACGATTCAGCGATCCAAAGGCCTTGGCGAAAACGAACCTGATATGATGAATTTTACTACTATGAATCCCAAAACCAGAAGATTAATTAAAATTATGCCCGAAGATGCCAAAAAAACCGCCAGAATTTTTGATATTCTTTTGGGTGAAGATCTTGACGGAAGAAAAAATTTTATAACCGAAAACGGTTATCTTTATGCCGAAAATCTGGATTTAAGCTAAATCAGATAAATAATTTTCTCTCCAGCACGGCTGGAGAGTGTACTCAAAGAGGTGATTTGCTTGAAAAATAAAAATCAAATAAATAATTTTCTCTCCGGCACCGCCGGAAAATGTACTCAAAGAGGTGATTTTTTTGAAAAATAAAAATACAAAATCAAATATAAAAAAAATTCGTGGAATTATTAATCATGCAGGGCAAGAAAGACGTGAAAATATAACAAAAGTCATCGAAAGCAATTACATGCCTTATGCCATGAGTGTTATTATGTCAAGAGCTATTCCCGAAATCGATGGTTTTAAGCCATCGCAAAGAAAACTTTTGTATACAATGTACAAAATGGGGCTTTTAGACTCTCAAAGAACAAAATCGGCAAATATCGTCGGTCAGACTATGAAACTTAATCCTCATGGCGATGCTGCGATATACGACACTATGGCTCGCATGAGTCGCGGCTACGGAGCTCTACCGCATCCATATGTTGACTCAAAAGGCAATTTCGGGAAATTTTACTCGCGCGATATGACGAAAGCAGCGTCAAGATATACCGAAGCTAAACTTGAAAATATTTGTAAAGAAATTTTCAAAGATATAGACAAAAATACAGTCGATTTTGTTTTTAATTACGATAATACTATTTTGGAGCCCAGCTTATTGCCCTCTGCTTATCCTTCGGTTTTAGTTAATTCGATTTCTGGAATAGCCGTCGGTATGGCGAGCTCGATATGCCCATTTAATTTGAAAGAACTTTGCAAAACTACTATAAAATTAATACAAAATCAAAATCATGATATATTTTCAACTCTTATTGCACCTGATTTTCCGGGAGGTGCCGAAATAATTTATGACAAAGAAAAAATTAAAAAAATTTACAAAACTGGACGCGGCGGGATTACCCTCCGTGGAAGATATATTTATGATAAAAATTTAAATTGTATAGATATAACAAATATTCCGCCGACAACTACGGGCGAAATAATAATAGAAAAAATTGCTGATTTGATTAAACAAAATAAAATTACTGAGATTTCTGATATTCGCGACGAAACCGGACTTGACGGATTTAAAATTACGATAGATTTAAAACGCGGTGCGAATCCTGATAAGCTTATTGCAAAGCTTTTTAAGTTTACTTCGATGCAAGATAATTTTAACTGTAATTTTAATATATTAATAAATGGCAAACCAAAAGTCATGTCTGTAAAAGAAATTTTAATCGAATGGGTAAATTTTCGAATTTCTTGCGTCAAACGCAGAGTTAAATTTGATTTAGATAAAGAAAATAATAAATTACATCTTTTGTTGGGACTTGAAAAAATTTTATTAAATATAGATAAAACAATAAAGATTATACGAGAAACTAAAGAAGATTCTTTAGTAATTCCAAATTTAATGCAAAGTTTTGATATAGATAAAATTCAGGCCGAATTTATTGCTGAAATTAAACTTAGAAATTTAAATAAAG
>CAMNDS010000035.1 GCA_946535695.1 uncultured Clostridia bacterium
TTAGTAAAATTGTTGAAAATATTAATAATATTGTCATTTTTGACTCCTTAATTTTGAATTTTAAAAAATCAACAGCTAACAGTTGTTGACTTAAACTTCTGTCTATTGTGAATCTAAAAAATTTAGGAATATCGTAAGAAAATTGGCAAAATACAGCATCTAGAAGTAATACGATAAAAACATTATGAACTTAAAAAAATTATTTTAGAATAATGTTTGATGTTTTAATTTGAAATTTGGACGAGATTCATAATCCAAATAAGTTGGTCTTTTATTATGATCACTATAATTCAAATATGCTTTAAATCTTTCGAGCAGCGCAAGATTACTTATAAATTTTGTAATTTTATTTTTGTCAACATATCTTGATTCTAAATTTTCATCTGACGTACGAATCTGACCACCTACATCTCGGCATATAAAATCCAATATAATTTTAGTCGGAATTTCTTTTATACCATTGTAACCATCGTGTTTTCTAGTATTTGAAGATATGCAAAAAACCTCCCCCACACTTATTTTGATTCCTGTCTCTTCGAAAACTTCTCTTTTAAGTGCGTTTATTAAATTTTCTCCTTCTTCGACTTGGCCACCCGGAAAAACCCAACCATAATTATTCGAATTAATCATTAATATTTGATTTTCGTTATTAATTACTATTCCTGAAACAGCAATTATATGCAATGGAATTTTAAAATTTGCCATAATAATTATCCATAATAATTTAATTTTAATAAATGGTGGAGGCGAGGGGAATTGAACCCCTGTCCGAAATAAATATTAGCAAGACTTCTACGAGTGTAGCTTTTGATTTAATTTCGCCTGAAAAAAGCTTAAAAGCATACTTTATTTCAAACTAGTTTCTTTATTCTTGCTAAATTCCGAAACTTAAACTTAGCCAGTTGGCTTCTATATTAAACACCTAATTTAAACTCGAAGCTTAATTTAAACAGGTGCGTCTGAATATTTGTCAGACTTTTTTAGGCAGCTTTCCTCATTTCTTTAACAAAGTTAAGAGTGATTACTTTGCCACCTGATTTTTTGGAACGATTTGGATCGTCCCCATAACTAATTTCTGCATTTAGATTTAATTCGCTTTTGTTTTAAGTGCAAAGCAGCACTACTCGCTTACCTACCACTATCTTACCCCGTCGAAACCTTTACGCCCCCATGAAAATTTACTCTTTAAAAGCTATCGTTCCCTTGTACCATAAAATTATTCAAAAGTCAACGTGATATAGCAGGCATTTTCAAAAATGAGATATAAATGATATCTGTGGCATTGTCGGAAAAAAATTTGATGATGCACTAAAATAGTTTAAAAGCACAAAATTTTCACGTAAATATAGTAACATAAAAGAATTAAAACATTTCCTCCGACTACGACGGAGAAAATATCTATCTTTTTTAGCAATGCCATAAAATGGTGGATGAAATGCCAGAAGATATCCAACATTTGGGCAAAAATGTGGTAGAATATTTGAGTAAAGTTAAAGTACCAGAAATTATCAAAACTGTGTGTGGTATTACTTTACGTCATATCTCAACAGGCAGTGGCGTAATTACTAAATGCAATTATTTCAAATATAGTGGTTTTTGGTGTTTTGGCATAGAAGTAACATGTCATAAAGATAATGCGGATCAAAAATTCTACGTTTATCTTGCGCCAGGAATGAAAACAGCTGAGGGAAATTACGATGTTATGTCTAGCGCGTCTTTATGTTTTCAGAATGGTTTGGTTGAACGATGGCCTTACGATGGTTTTGATGGGGGGGCATTTTTTCCCCATTAAAAAAACGAGAAAAAAAGAGTGATATTTAAGACTGGAGAAATTAAATTTAGCAGAATAAATCTGAAGAAGCATTTAGAATTATGTTTTATAACAAAAATATAATATCTTAAGTTAGTTATTGCTTAATTTTAAATATGTTGCCAGAGAATGTATTTTTTCCGGCACGTGTGCTATGTTTTATACCGTGAGGTAAATTAATTATGAAAAAAATCGTAGTCTTAGGCAGCACCGGTTCGGTGGGAACTCAATGCTTAGAAGTTATTGAAAATTTAAAAAATTTTAAAGTTATTGCTTTATCTGCCGGGAATAATATAGAATTATTAGAAACTCAAATATTAAAATTTAATCCTGATTATGTATGTGTGAAAAATAAGCAGGACGCTGAGAAATTATCGAAAAAATTTAAAAAAATAATTTTTTTCAGCGGCACACAGGGTTTGTGCGAGATCGCAAGAATAGAAGAATCCGATTTAATTTTTAATTCTGTTGCGGGATTCGAAGGCATACATGCAAGCTTTTCGGCACTAAAATCGGGTAAAAATCTTGCGCTTGCGAACAAAGAGTCTATCGTTGCAGGTGGCGATTTTTTAATAAATATCGCGAAAGAAAATAATTGCAAAATTTTACCGGTCGACAGCGAACACAGCGCAATTTGGCAGTGTTTGAGCGGCAAAGAAAAGTCTGTGAAAAACCTTATTTTAACGGCTTCTGGCGGACCTTTTTTTGGCAAAAACAAAAAAGAACTCGAAAATGTTTCTATAAAAGACGTCCTAAAACATCCGACTTGGAATATGGGCGCTAAAATATCAGTTGATTCGGCAACGATGATGAATAAAGGGCTCGAAATTATTGAAGCTGCATATTTATTTAATATTAATAAAAATTCAATAAATGTTTTAATTCATCCCCAAAGTGTTGTGCATTCAATGGTTGAATTTATTGACGGAAATATTTTGGCTCAAATGAGCACGCCGAGTATGAAGTTCCCGATACAGCACGCTCTAACTTACCCCGAAAGATTAAATTATTCCTGGGGGAGTTTAAATCTCGCAAGTATAAAAAATCTTTCATTTTATGAGCCGGATTTTTATACACAAGAAATTTTAAATTTATGCCGAGATACAATCGGCGACGCCTCGCTTTCGTGCGCTCTAAACGCGATAAACGAAGTCGCCGTCAATGCTCTTTTGCAAGGGAAAATTAAATTTTTAGATATAATAAACATAGTAAAAAGAAGCATGGGCAAAATAAATTCAATAAAAATAAAATCAATAGAAGATATTATTTATTGCGATAAAATTGCACGCGAATTTGCAAATAATTTTATTTTAAAAAAGTAGCCACGGTATAGTTGAAAGATTTTATTTTACAGCATGAAGAATTACTTTGTTGTATTAAGAATTATTTTACCAAAGCCTATAATCTTGAATTTATCATCCAACGCAAATTGAATGTTATATCTTATATCCTTAAAAGCGAACCTATAAGAACCATTAAATTCAATTTTTAATCCATTTTCAACATTTGGAGTATTCATAAAACTTATAATTGAATTTACTGCTTCCTCACAACTTTTATTAATATTTTCACCAACTTTATATTTTTTATTAATAATTTTTTTATAAAAATCAATTATTTTATTCTTATTTGAATTAAATGCACTAGGATCCGCAGCTTTGAATTTTTCCAATACAGCATTTAAATTTTCATCTTTTTCCTCATTTTTTTCTTCATTATTTTGCTCGTTTGGATTTTCATTGTCTTGTTCTCCGAGGTCAGGCTGTTTGTTTTTGTTTACATGATTCTTTATTAATCTTCCAAGAGAATAACGACCAAATTTAGAATTTGTAAGTCCACCCACCATGCTGTGACCGAATTCCACAATACCTAATGTTCCTAACACACTAAACACAACTTTTGCTGCAAGCGGCATACCTTTTTTAACTTGAGGAGCTGCCTCCCTTACTGCCCCAAGGGTTTGCCTAGGTTTATCATCTTTAACACCCAAATTCATAGCTTGAGCATTCGCACCGAAAGCTAACGCTCCTAATAATGTAACCGCAATTTTGCTTTTAGATCCACTCATAAAAAACTCCTCCTCTAAAAATATTAAATTTTACGAAGCTATTTAAAGCTTCTATTGTAATCATATCACACATTTTATTTTTGTCAAGTTTTTTTCGCGAATTATTGTGAAAAAAATAAAAATTATTAAGCATCACCAGTAAGAAATTTATTTTCTACCTAACAATATCAAAAATATGTAAAAATATAAATACAAACGGTGACACGAATATTACGCTATCAAACCTGTCTAGCACTCCCCCATGCCCCGGAATTATCTCACCAAAATCTTTAACACATAAAAGCCTTTTTATAAGGGAAAAGCACAAATCTCCCAAAATAGCAATCGGACCTCCTAAAATTGCTACACCGGCAATAGTAAAATAATTTATATTATAAATTTTAAACACATATTGCCAAAAAAAGCAAAATAAGAATGCATAAACAAAGCTAGAAATCATACCTCCAACGGCACCTTCAACAGTTTTCTTAGGACTTATATATGGACAAAGTTTATTTTTTCCAAATTTTTTACCAAAAAAATATGCACCGATATCACATAACCATGCTATACCAAGTGATAAAAGCGATAAAAATATCCCAAAACTTTCTCCAATATCAAAACGCTTCCCAAAATTTCTTAATTCCACTATAGTACCTAGCGCTACTGAAATTACTATATTTAAAAAAAATATAAAACAGACGTTCCAAACTGATTTTTGCTCTTCAGGGATTCTCTTTTTATTTTTTACGAATCTTCCCATTGATATAATAAAGCAAGCGATCGTATAAATATAAATCGCCAAATGCCATCTTACTCCTGGTCCGATAATTGGCCTTACTGCCGAAAATATATAAGAAATTATTGCCAATGAATTTAATTTTTGTTCCTTTTTTAGAGCAATTATTTCATAGACAGAAAAAAAAGATACTAAAGCAACCGACAAGTTAAGGCTGAATGGCCAAACCGTGCTCAAAAACATGACAGCTATCAAAATCAATGAACATACTATTCCTGAGGTTATTCTTTTTGTCAATAAAAGCCTCCACAGATCTTTTGGGAATATTATATTTTAAAAACAACCAAAATAATATATTGCTGTCGACACTTATGGCAAAATTTTTTACTTCATAGAATCTGTCTAAAATATTTTAATTAAAATAGAAATTAAGGAAAGAAGTATAAATTCTCTCAGGCATATCCGGAGAAAAGTCATTATGACCCATCCTGCGGATTTTAGAAAAAATCTAATATACACTAAAAGTTTTGATTTTTATGTCGATTTTTTGTTAATATATACACATTATATCTTTATACATGAAATCGAGGTGAATTCTAAGGTGGATAGTACTCGTAAGCAATTTGCAAAATATTTAGTAGAAATAAAAAAAGCTAAGGGAAAGTTTTCGTTTTTTCCAGATTTATTTACAATAGTTCAGAAAAAAAAATCCAAAAAGTTATCGGAAAAATTAACTGAACTTCAAAATATAATAAGCGATGTGTCGAAAGATGAAAAAAGCTATAAAGAATCAATAGAAAATAAATTAAAAGAATTTTCGTCTGAAGAAGTCCCTAAAAAAATATCAGAAGTGATCGGGAAGATTCAAGATGAACTATATGGTAAAATTGATAATTCCTGCACCAACTTAACGACTAATGACCAAATTAACGAAAAAAGTATTGATAAAATTGATGAAAAATGTGCTGATTTATCACAAGCCTTGGATATACACAGATGCTTGAAAAATATTTCTAAAAATGTAAAACTCCTTAAAAGACACACATCTTGGTTTTTTCAAAAAGATAACTCAGCAAAAATTATGTATAATTTATCATTAGAAATAATTAAATCTATCAAAAATAATCTTAATAATAAAAATAATAAAGATAGTGAACAAAATACTGAAAATAAAAAAGATAAAAATATGAAATTAATTAATATTTATTCTGATTTATTTGCCATGAAAGATTATATTACCGAAGCCTTAAAGCTCAGAATGATAGAAAAAAGTTTGCATGATAATGACGAAGACGACGTTAAATATATTTTAATCAATTTATATAATAATTTTTGGTATTTAAATAAATTAATTTTTAACGAAGAATTCCAAGAATTAGACCAAACTTTTGATGCTTTAATTGGAGATAACCCTAACCCTGAAAATTTTGAATATATAAAAAAATATTATATTAATTTAATAAATAAAGATATAAAAAAGCTTTATAAAAAGACTTCCAGTATTTTTAGTAAAGATAACGAGGCTAAAAAATTATATAGAGGATTAAGTGTATTATTTAAAAATTTAAAATCTGAATTAAAAAGACCAAATAATAAGGAAAATATAAAACAAAATTTGACTGAATCCGGTAAAAATATATGCAAATACGCAGAAGAACATAAAACACGGCTTGAAAAAGAAAACAGGTCGACTGCTAAAGATTTAACTCTTAAAATAATGTATAATTTATATAATGATTATAATAAATTTGTTGGATTTTTTGGCGGTAAATTAAAAGAATTAGATATGGACGAATATTTCGAAGTCGATGAATCAACGAAAAGAAAATATTATAAAATGCATTTTTCAACCGAATTATCTAAATTATTTAATATCAATGAATTACTTGTTGGTTTTAATAAGTATGACGGAATTGGTGATTTGATAGAAGCAATGGAACTTGGGCAAACTAGGAAAGAATTGCAAAAAATATTTGGCAATATAATAAAATGCTTTAGTAGTTTTGAAGAAATAAGTTTTGTAGATGATTCGAAAAAAATTTCAACTCAAGAATTTGATACTTGGGAAAAAGAATTCAAAAATAAAATTTTGTTATATCGTGATTTTGTTGTATCTAATAGAATTTTTGCTGATTTTTGTGAAGACGAAAATAAAAAGAAAGAATTTGCAGACGCAAGAAAAAAAGAATTAGAAAATAAAATTCAAAAAATAGAAGATAAACTTGCAAATATTCAAAGAATTATTACGTCACCTGAAAATAAAGAAAAAATTTTAAAAGATTATGAACAAAAAGAATCAAAATTTAAAAAAATAAACGGTAAAAGATTTTTAAAAACAAATTCTGCTAAAATATTGGGTACAATTGTTTCGTCTGTATCGATTATGGACTTGGGCAAAATAATTGTAACTGTTGAGAGCTTAAAAATTGCAAAATTTTTCTCAGTCGGCGCAGATATAGACAGTAATTATTCTACGCTGTTGGCCGCCGAAGTAAATCTAGACTGTAAATTATTTAAAATTATGAGTCTAGGGGCTGTTAAAATTAGAGTTTATGCATCTTTCTGCCCTTTGGGCATAATTAAATTAATTCACGAAATGTTTGAGCCGGATTCTATTGTTTGGTCTTTTATAGATCTTGAAGGAATTAAAAAATTTGAATCTAATTTAACTGTAAATAATAATCTAAATTCCGGTACAATATATTTTTTTCCGTATAAATCTAATATTGAAAAAATTCAGGATAATTCTGATGATATACAAGATAATACACAAATTAATAAAAATAATAATATTAATGCAGCAGAGTCAATCGAAATTCTCAAAGAAATAAAGATTAGTATTAAATCTTTGAATTCTTTTGGATTTAAAAAAATTTTAAAGTCCGGTACTAGTAATTTAATGTACAAATATTATAAAAATTTAAGTCGAACAATAAAAAATATTTCAGGTACTGAAGAAGAAATAAAAGATATTATTACCGGTGGTATTTATTTTATTAATCAAAAAATAGATAGTATAAATACTGAAATAGAAAATAAAAAATATAAAAATAAAAAAGAAAAAGATAAAAAAATTACTGAAAGTTCTAAAATTATAGAAAAATTACAAAAAATAAGTGGTGATTTAAAAAAATTAGCTGAATATTTAATTTCAGACAAATATTATTATGATAATAATAATCGAAATAAAATTGATTCTGAAAAATTTATCAAATCTGTTGGGAGTATAAATATATATGGCGAAATTTTGGCATCAGTGCCGTTTATTCAAGAAGAACAAAAAATTTTAAAAGAAATTTCTGACGAAAAATTAAAAGCACAAGGCATAAGTTCGTCTACTCAAGTTACTAAAAAAATTGCCAGCAAAAATAATCCGGGCTATGTTATTGTCACAATCGAAAATGCGACGGCAAAAGGCGTCATGCCAGAGCATGATTTTAAATTCGACGAAAATAAAATAAAAAATTCTATTATTGCCTGCGTTGCCGATTTGACTATAAATGCTGATATAGATAAATTTGTTTCAGGTCAGGGCTTATATAAAATATTAAATCCGTTGATTAAATCTTCAATAAATAATTTAAAAGAAGAAGAAAAAGGAATAGATAATCAAATAATAAAT
>CAMNDS010000036.1 GCA_946535695.1 uncultured Clostridia bacterium
CTGGCTCGATAAAATTTTTGCCGCTATTAAAAGCCATAATAAATGAGATTATTCCGGCAACAAAAAGAATTATCATCGAAATATCTTTAAACTGACTAAAAATTTTACTGATTAAACTTTCTTGTTTAGGCTTTTTATACTCGTTTTTGCCGTAAATTTCTATTCTTTTGTTAGCTTCTTCGCTACTCAGACCTTCAATATTTGAATTTAATTTTTTAAACACAGATTCGATATTTGCATGCCAGTATTCAAACATAAATAGCCACCTCTTTTTCATCATATTTACTATAATTATAACCATATGATAAAAATAGTCAAGAATTAACTTTTATTACCAATACCAGATATTGAGAAGAGAAAGTTTATACTGTTTTTTTTAATTTCTATTTTAATTAAAAA
Source organism: uncultured Clostridia bacterium (assembly GCA_946535695.1). Classification (GTDB taxonomy): domain Bacteria; phylum Bacillota; class Clostridia; order Oscillospirales; family Acutalibacteraceae; genus Improbicoccus. The sequence continues at coordinate 400 of CAMNDS010000036.1, forward strand.
ATTTTAGACTGGTTCTGAGAAAAATTTGTTATGAATAGACTTTTCTAAATTGAAAATTAAATTGGGAGTGCTCTCTCTGGTGTCGCCGAGATGACGAAAGTATTTAGTGAGAAAAATTCATTACGAATTTTAAAAATTTTTGCAATTTTTTGTTTTTTGGGCTTGAAAAAAATAAATGTATGATATATAATATAAAAATAGATTTTAGTGTGACTTTTTAGTCGTCAAATTTTAAAATTAATTAATTTAAATTTAATAGGAGGAAGGCGTTATGAAAAAATTGTACAGTAGGAAATTAGCAGTAGCATTGTCACTTGCTTCAATTTTTGGTGTTAAACCAGCTTCGGGATTGAATAACTTAGCAAAAGTAGCAATACCAGTTGCTTTGGTAGGATTAGTTGGCGTAGGTGGGTTCTTGATTCATCACCTGCTGAAGAAAGAAAGCGGCGGCGACAAAGAAAATAAAGAAACTAAGCCTGTAAAAATTAATCAAAAAGGTCAATATTATGATGAAAACATAAAGATGATTACTGAGAATGATGTAATGGATAAAGAGCAGTTGGATAAATTTATTGGTTTTATTAATAGCAAGAATAATGATTTTTTGGGTGAAATTGTATGTATTTTGTCAGGTGGTGAGTATTACTTTAAGAATTTTAACGGTTTTAGTTATGATGGGTTAGAATGGCGCGAACATTGGAAAGAGTTGGATGCTAATGTGATTGCTGCAAAGGGAGTTACTAAAGGTAGTTCTTGGGTGGAAAAATTTTTTGATGATTTGCGTGGCAATATGAAAATTGAAAAATTAGAACGTAATGGTTGCAATGATTGCTTCATTACAATTGGTGGATCGAGATTTTGGATTAACTTTGGAAACGATTCTTTTACAATTGAGCGGAATAGTGAGGGAGCAGTTGATTTCAAATTGAGGTTAATAAATGATAAAATTTAATAAAAATAGAAATTGGTATAGCAGCTACAGGTATTGATATTTGTAGCAAGAGAGTTTAGCACGCTGCAGATATCAAATAAAAATCTGCGGCGGCTTTTTTTATAAAAAAATTTAAAAAGCCAAGCTTGAAAAAAGTTTTGGCTCTTTTGTTTTAGGAGGGAAAAATTTATGATTTTAATATTGATGTATGATACGCGATACCGGATGTTAAATGTTTTGAAAATAAAAATTTATTACAAAGGAGTTTTGAGGATGAAAGAAAAACGATGGTGCATTTTAACATTATTTTTAATAATTTTTTTAATTTTTAGTTTTAAAAATATTTTTAGCAAACGAGAAAAAAACTTGAAAATCGGCATTCTGCAGTTTGTGGAGCACGATGCTTTAGATGCTTCGAGGCAAGGTTTTATAGAAAAAATAAAAAAATCCGGATTAGAAGCCGAAATAATTTACAAAAATGCTCAAGGTGATCAATCCAACTGTACGCTGATTGCCAATCAGTTTGTTTCGGAAAAGTGTGATTTGATTTTTGCGATAGCTACTCCTGCTGCTCAAGCGGTTGCCGCTGTAACTTCGAATATCCCGATTTTGGTTACTGCCGTTACTGACCCTGTGGATGCTAAACTTATAAAATCGAATGAATTGCCTGGCACAAATGTTAGCGGAACTTCGGATTTGGCGCCGATTGCAAAGCAAATTGGGCTTATAAAACAAATAAAACCCGAGGCTCAAAATATTGGCATTTTTTATTCTTCAAACGAGGCCAATTCAAAATTTCAAGCCGAAATTGCTAAAAAAGAAGCTCAAAAAATTGGCTTAAACGCAAAAGAGTTTAATTTTAGTCACGCGGTCGAAATTCAACAAGTTGTTGAATATATGTCACAAAAAGTTGATGCGATTTATACTCCGACGGATAATGCCGTGGCATCGAACATGGAGCTTATTTCAAAGACGGCATTGAATTTTGGTGTTCCGGTTATTTGCGGGGAGGAAAATTTAATTCCAAAAGGCGCTGCTGGCACATTCGGGGTTAATTATTACGAACTTGGTGAAATAACGGCCGAAATGGCGATAAAAATTTTAAAATTTGGCGCTTCTCCACAAAATATGCCGATCGAATATGTCAAAAATGCTAAATTAGTATTAAACAATGAAATTTTAGACAAATTAAATTTGAAATTTAAAAAAATGGAGTGATTCTAATGAATATTAAAAAGAATTTTATTTTATACGTGATTTTGTTTTTAGTAATATCATTAACTGCTTTTTTTGTTATAAATAAGCAAAGAATGGGAAAAGTTTTTAAAATTGGTATAACCCAGATAGTAGAACACGAAAGTCTTGATAAAGCTCGGCAGGGGTTTATAGATGAACTTAAAAATTTAGGATACTGCGAAGACAAAAACGTTAAATTTGATATTCAAATTGCCGGTGGTGACCTTTCAAATTGTGAATCTATTGCGCAAAAATTTGTAAGTGATGGTTGCGATTTAATTTTGGCAATTTCAACTCCATCGGCGCAGGCGGCCGCAAATGCTACAAAAGATATTCCGATTTTAGTTACGGCAATAACTAATCCCGAAGAATCGAATTTAGTGGAATCAAACAATAAACCCAACACAAATGTGACCGGAACTTCAGATTTGCCACCGATTGAGCAAACAATTGATTTGATGCTAAAATTAAAACCGGGTTTGAAAAAAATAGGAGTTTTATATTCAAATATAGACGTTAGTCCGTCGTATCAAGCCAAAATTGCCGAGAAAAAAATAAAAAGTTTATCGCTTGAGCCAAAAATCGTATCAGTTTCGCAAATAGTTGAAGTTGAACAAGTCACGCGGCAATTGATTCAAGAAGTTGACGCTATTTATGTGCCGCTCGATAAAATCACAGCTGCTAGTATGCCGCTGATTTCAAATATCGCACTTGAAAAAGGGAAATTTGTTGTTTGCAGCGAAAATATTCAAGATAAAGGTGCGCTTTTGACGTATGGCATAGATTATTATGAACTCGGCAAAAAAACTGCCAAACAAGCCGCTAAAATATTAGAAAATAAATCTAAACCTCAGGATATGCCAATCGAATATTTAAGCGATTGCAAGCCGTTTGTGGATAAAAATATTGCTAAAAAATTAAAAATAGAAATTCCTGATGAATTAAAATAAAAAAAATAAATCATTTTGCAATTTTTTGTTGACAAAATTTTGCACGTATGGTACCATGCTAAGTATTGATAAAGTTTGAGAGGTTTAAATGATTTATTTATTCTGGTATTGGCGATTTAGCAATTTTTAATAAAGCTGCTCTCGCTTGAGTTTTGAGTTGTGGCGACTGCAGTTGAGTGCCGCAGCTCTTTTTATCTAATTTTTTATATTTATTTATTTTATAAAAAGAGCCGTACTAAAGATTAGTTATGGCTATTTTTGTGTTTAAGGAGATAGTGAAAATGCAAAATAAAAATTTGGCTATTAACTTCAGGAAAAATATTTTTGACGGACGATTTAGTAATTTTTATATTTTAATAATAAATAAATTTTAATTTTTATAATTTTATATCTAATGGAGTGTGCTTATGAAAATATTAAAATACTTAATAATTACTATATCTATTTGTTCGGTTATTGCTTTGTTTTTTTATTTTAAAAATAAAAGTAATAATAATAATAAAATAAAAAATATTGGCATAATTCAAATCATGGAACATGAATGCCTTGATAAATCAAGAATGGGATTTATTGACGGGCTGAAAGAACTTGGATTTAAAGATGGCGAAAATATTAAAATCGATTTTCAGAATGCTCAGGGCGATCAAAGTCTTTGTAATTCGATAGCTTCGAACTTTGCAAATAATTACCCGAGAAAAGATTTAATACTGGCAATTTCTACCCCTGCGGCTTTGGCAGCGAAAAATTTCATTGAAGACAGTCCAATAATTGCAACCTGTGTTACGGATTTTGAATCTTCAGGACTGGTAAAATTAAATAGTAAACCCGATACGAACGTAACTGGGGTTTCTGACATGATACCTGTCAGAAAGCAATTTGAATTAATAAAAAAATTATTGCCAAATGTAAAAAAAGTAGTTATTTTATATTCTTCAAACGAAGTTAATTCTAAAATTCAGGCGCAAAGCGCATCTGAAGAAGCTAAAAAATTAAATATCGAAACAATAGAATATACTGTTTCGAACTCTAACGAAATAGCTCAAATTATGAATCATATTGGCAAATCAGTAGACGCAATATTTGTTCCGACTGATAATACAGTTGTTTCGTGTATGCCGCTTGTGAGTCAAATAGCCAGTTCTAATAATTTGCCGGTTATATCTAGCGAGCCTGCAAGCGTCAAAAACGGAGCACTTGCGACTTACGGCATAGATTATTACGAACTTGGCAAACAGGCGGCAATCATGGCAGCTGAAGTATTAAATAATAATTCGTATACTAGTAATATGCCTGTAAAATTCGTTACTGATAATGATTTAAAATTATTTATAAATAAAAAAGTTGCTGAAAAATTAAAAATAGACATACCAAATGAATTAGTTTATAATGCTGAAATAATAAACGATTGAGGAGATGTTTTTCATGCAAGTATTAATATCGACGCTTTCCCAGGGTCTAATTTGGACGATTTTAACTCTTGGAGTATTTATAACTTTTAGAATTTTAAATTTTGCCGACATGACGGTCGAAGGAAGCCTGACTTTTGGTGGCAGCCTTTGTGCGGCTCTGATGCTACGAGGAGTAAATCCGTTTTTGAGTTTACTTATTGCGGGAGTTTTGGCTTCACTCGCAGGACTAGTTACCGGAATATTAAACACAAAATTTAAAATTCAGGCGATTCTTGCGGGAATTTTAACTATGATTGCTTTGTATTCTGTAAATTTAAGAATTATGGGTAAAGCAAATTTATCGCTTTTGGGCAAAAGTACGATTTTTTCAGCGATTAATAATATTTTACCTGCACTTAATAGCAACTTTGTTTTAAAAACTTTTATTATAGGGCTTGTGATATGTATTATTTCTGTTGTGAGTCTTAATTTATTTTTCAAAACACAAATCGGACTTGCCGTGCGTGCAACCGGCGATAACGAACAAATGATGCGCGCTCTTGGCGGCAACACTGATTTTAAAAAAATTTTGGCACTCATGATAAGCAGCTTTTTTTGCGGTCTTGCAGGTGCACTTATTGCTCAAAGTCAAGGCTATGCCGACGTCAATATGGGTACGGGCTCGATTGTTATAGCACTTGCTTCGATAGTAATCGGCGAAGCGTTTTTGAATTTTATAAAACTCAAAAATAAAATTTTAAGTTCTTTAATTTGCATGATTTTGGGTTCTATTATGTACAGAATAATAATTTTTATCGTGTTAAATCTCGGCATGAATCCGAGCGATTTGAAATTATTCACGGCATGCATTACAGCTGTTTTATTAGGAATGCCGAAATTAAAAAAATTTAAATTAAAGCTCGGAGGCAATAAAAATGCTTAGATTAAATAATATTTATAAAAAATTTAATAAGAATATGGCGGACGAAAAAATAATATTTGAAAATTTTAGTCTGCATATTAAAAAAGGCGAATTTGTTGTAATAATCGGCGGCAACGGTGCCGGAAAATCTACTCTTATGAATTTAATTTCAGGCTCGATTTTGCCGGATAAAGGCGAAATTTTTATAGATTCTCAAAACGTAACAAATTTGCATGAATATCAAAGAGCTAAATTTATCGGCAGAGTTTTTCAGGACCCATTAAAAGGCTCGGCCCCAAATTTGACTATAGAAGAAAATTTATCGCTTGCTCTTTTAAGAGACAAAAAAAGAAGCTTCTCGTTTGGAATAAACAAAAATAATCGAGAATTTTTCAGACAAGAATTAAAAAAATTAGAATTGGGAATCGAAGATAGATTAGAATCTAAAATGGGAGTGCTTTCCGGAGGTCAAAGACAAGCAGTAACTCTTTTAATGGCATGTTTAGTAAAGCCAAAGATATTATTATTAGACGAGCATACGGCGGCTCTAGACCCTAAATCAAGCGTAAAAATTTTAGAATTAACAGAAAAAATAATATCTGAACATCACATAACGGCTCTAATGATAACTCATAATTTAGATAATGCAAGAAAATTTGGTAGTAGAATTATAATGATAGAAAATGGGGGTATAAAATTAGATACTTTGGATAAAGAAATAAATTTTGATGATTTAATTAAACGATTAAATATAACTGTAAATAAAATATAATTATTGGATTTTTTTGAGAGTATTGATCGATATTAAAAAAAGCATTGACAAAATGAATAGAAGAGTTAAAACAATTTCTACGGGCATAGCCGGGGGTTTTGAATGCCAATAATGAGATTGAAAAGCTGAAAAGCCAATATCCTCAAAAGTTTAGATTATCGACTATCTTTCAAGCTATATCGAAATGAAAGGCTACAAGGCAAAATCGCACTATTTGGCAATCCAAAAATGGATAGTTTTGGCTTATCGGGAGCAGAAAAAACGAGAAGAAAATTTAATTTTCAGTTTAGAAAAGTCTATTCATAATAAATTTTTTCCCGACATATATTTTAAGAGTAAAAAGTCCAAACGCTAATTTTTAAAATACGAGGCGTTTTTAGTGATATGCGGAATAACTGAACTTAGAAAAAAAGAAGTTATAAATATCCGAAACGGTTTTAAACTCGGATTTGTAAGCGACGTTGAGATAGATTTATGCAACGCGAGAATAGTTTCGATAATAATTTATGGAAAATTAAAATTTTTTGGGCTCTTTGGCCGGCACCAGGATATAGTAATAAAATGGGAAAATGTTGACGTTGTTGGAGAAGATACTATTTTGGTAAATTTCTTTCAGCAAAAAGAGCATCATCAAAAAGGGATTTTTTCTAAAATATTTTCAAAAAAGCATGACCTATGAGGTAATAATTTGAACATTTTTTTATCAATAAACAAAAAACGAGCAATAATTTTTTCAATGCTTTCACTCTTAGGGTTCATATTTGTTATAGCAATGATAACATTTGTAGCTCCGATGGCACACAAAGAAAATTTAAACCCACTTGTAATAATAGACCCAGGCCACGGCGGAGAAGATGGGGGAGCAGTGGGACACAATGGAATAGTTGAAAAAAATATAAACTTAAAAATATCGCTTGCACTCCGAGACTCCCTAAAATTGCTTGGATATGAAACTATAATGACACGAGAAAAAGACAAAGCGATTTATGACGAATCGGCAATAAGTTTGCGTCAAAAAAAGCGCTCGGACCTAAAAAACAGACTTTCTTTAATAAATAAGAATTCAGGTAGCGACGGCATTTTCATAAGCATTCACCAAAATAAATTTCCAAACGAAAAGTATTTTGGTACTCAAATTTTTTTCTCAAAAAATAATCCTTTGAGCGAAAATCTCGCATTATCAATACGAGAGAATATAATTTCAAAACTTCAGCCAAAAAATGACCGCGAAATAAAAGAAGCAACATCAAAAATTTTTCTTCTAAATAATTCCAAGATACCGTCAGTAACGATCGAATGCGGATTTTTATCTAATAGGGAAGAAGCGGGAAAATTAAACGATGAAAATTATCAAAAAAAGCTTGCATTATGTACTATATTCGGTATAAATGACTTTTTTCAGAATGATACAAAAACATTAGAAAAAGCTTGAATAAATTTTCAGAATATGTCTAAAATTTCAAATAGATAAAAATTGAGCTATAGTTTATTGGTATTGCTAAAAAAAAATAGATATTTCCTCCGGCGTCGCCGGAGAGAACATTATTTTAAAAAGCCAAAATTATTTTTTAAG
>CAMNDS010000037.1 GCA_946535695.1 uncultured Clostridia bacterium
TGCAATCCATAATAATTTAATTGAAAAAATAGAAAGCTTTGGAATAATGACAAAATTATGGAAAACAAAATTCGAATATATGGAGAAAGAATACAAAAATACAATTTCATGTCGTGACACAAAAGGGATTCAAGATGAAATTCAAAATGGAAAATTGGCAACAATTTCAAGTAATTTTGAAAAATTAAAGTATATCATTGAAAACTTAAATGTTCAACAGTTAAAAAATATTAACATTGAATTTAAATCTTGGCTTGATAAAAGCAAAAATAAAGAAATTGAAAACATGAGAAAAAAAATATTAGGTTCATTGGAAAATTTATGTAAAATATGTAATGATAATGAATTAACACAATTTTTTAAAAATATTTTTTTGAAAAAAGAATCAATTGAACTAAAAGAAAAAGAAGAACAAAAAAAGAAGCTGGAAGAAGAGAAACGAAAAAGACTTGAAGAAGAAGAAAGAAGAAAAAAAGAAGAAGAAATGAAAAAAGTAGAAGAATATGAAAGAAAAGAAAAAGAGAAACAAAAAATGAAAGAAGAAGAAGAGTTATCTGGCTTGATTGATAAATTCTTAGAAAAATATCCTTCGGATTTCGATTATAAAGACGCTACCGATGATTTCTATAGTATTTTTAAAGGCATCATGAAATTATGCGGAGGATATACAGAAAATATTTTATCTAATGATTTTTTTGAATGGAATGTTGAATTTGATGATAATGCAAAACTTTCAGAACAAAGTGCTGATAAATTAAAAAATTTGTGCGAACATATGTCACAAGTTTATTATGACAAAAAAAAGACAAATTTTTTATATGAAAATCTAAAAAATAACATAAAAAAATTTTTTGATAAGGATGGGGCAAATTTTGGAGAATTAAAAAAATATTTTAAAAATTGCCATTTAAATCCAAAAAAAACAGAACAAAAATTACAACAAGAAGAAAAAAACGAGGCTCTGCAAGAAGTAAACAAATTGCTATTAAAAAATGGAATCTCCAAGGACAATATACAAAAATATCAAAATAAATGTAAAAATATAAAAAAAACAGAATTTGAGTCTAATGAAGAAATATCTGAAACATTAAAAAATTATTGTTATATTTATTCTGAATTATATAAATTTTTATCATTGATAGATTCGGAAGTCGTTGGTGAAAAACTAAATGTTAATTTAAATAATGACGAATTAAATTATAAATTTGAATGTCTTAATAAATTAAAAGAATGGTTTAAAATGATTTTAAATAAAATTAGCAGTAAAGGTGAATCCTTGCAAGATATAAAAAAGTTATTTGAAAAAGGTAATTTGAAAAAATTATTTAAAAATTTATCTAATAAAAATTTCTCAATTGAGAAAATTAAAGCAAGTAAATTAAAAATAAAGAAAAAAAATATAAAGAAATTAAAAGTAAATTTCTTAGAAAATGCGAAAGAAAAAATAGTTACACTTACAGGAAGATATCAAGTATTTACAGCTCAAAACATAATAAATTTTTTTAATGAATATTATAAATATTATAGTGATTTATATGATATATATGAATGTTTGCCAACAAAGAAGGAATTAGACGCAAAAATTGAATACACTAATATTGGTGCTGATCTTACAAGTGGTAATTGTCAAATACCATTGATAAAACAAACTATAAAAGATATTTCAAATAATATTCCAAAATTTAGGGAAATAAGGGAATGGTTTGGAAGAATTTCTAATCCAAAAAATAATAATTATAGAGGCAGGATAGATGAAATATTTAAGGATATAGAGGATAGAGAGGATAGAGAGGATAGAAAGGATAGAAAGGATAGAAAGGATAGAATGGATAGAATGGTTGGAGCTTTTTTATTTATATTAAAAGGTCAAAAACTACCAACAAAAGAAGATGTAGAAAGAATAAAAGAACAATTTCCTTATATCAAAAATTGGATTGATTGATTGTAAAAAACAGTCTCCGGCAAATGCCGGAGAATTTTTAATTTTAGATAAAAATCAGCTGAATTTAAAATAATCTAAAATGCCCTGATAAATGGCCGATGCAAATTTATATTGGTCGTTTTTTAATTTTATAGAGTCGGCATAATTTGTTATATATGCAAGTTCGATTAAAGCAGCCGGCATGTTGGTCCTTCTCAGAACATAAAGTGAAGGCCTTATCATTACACCATTATTTTTAGTTCCTAAATCCGAAACTATCGAATTTAATATCGAAGTTGCTAAATAATAAGCTTTTGAATCTTGAGAATATACATATCCTTCTGTGCCGTTTGCACCTTGGTTTGTACTTGCATTTACGTGAATACTTAGAAAATAATCCGCACGCCAAGAATTTGCTGCATTTACTCTTGCGACCAAACTTGTTGAATTACTGGTACCGAGTACTGTGTCTGGGTCTTCTCGCGAAACTTTTACTTCAAATCTAGGGTCATTTTTAAGCATAGATTCAAGATATTTTCCTACATTATAGGTAATATCCTGCTCAAAAAGACCGTTCCCCTCTGCACCGGTATTAGGTGAACCACTTGGGTTATGCCCTTGGTCGATAAAAATTTTTATTGCCAATATACTTACCTCCTGTTATATTTTATGCTAAATTTTAGTCGATTGTGATACAATAAGACTTCTTGCGAAACCGGTAATATGTATATCTCCGGCGACGCCGGAGAGAGCGCTTCCGATTTAATTTTTAAGTTTCGAAAGAAATCTATTTTTTTGATTTTACGAACCCTTTTTTTCTTCAGTTGTTTATTTTTTGAGTTCTACATTGTCGTGATCTTTTCACTATTTGGCATTTGCTCTTTTTTGCATTCCAAAACGACCTATTTATAGGCTTGCACAATTGTAAAGTTTTTAATCGCGTCTTCAATTTATAATTTTATAACGAGAATAACCACGTTTGTTACGCGGTTGTTGTTTTTATTTTGTCTTCTAATTTTTATAACAAATTTAATTATGTCAAAAAGAAGTTCATAGAAAAGCTTATTTAGGCACATAATATTTCTTAACTATGTCGCCACGTGACAAAACAAACCAAAAATGACAATAGGAGTTTAGTTCTTTCAACACTTTATCTTTTGGTACGATTTCCATATTTTGTTTCAAATCATCTACCTTCAAAAAATATTTTATTTTCATTTTTTCATCATAGATCACATAATACGCAAAAACATGTGTCGGATCAGTATAGTGAATATCATCATGAACTATAATGTATGTTGGATAGTAGTTTTTATATGATAATTGAAAGCAATTAGATAAATTCCAAAGCATATTTTCACTTTTATCTATTGTAATTTTTGCAATATAATTCTTTTTCTTATTATTAGCATCCCCTAAATAACTCAAGGAAAATGATGCATACGAATACATATCACTAAGAGAACAAAACCCATACGGCTTATTATACGGCTTCTTACGAGGCGGCTTATCATACATACATGTAGTGTTAACAACTCCCAATTTATCCAAACTCATCCCATTCTAATTACAATTTAATAAAGGGTCAAGCCCATGTCCTTTACCATCGGTCAGATAACTTTCAAAGCCATTTGGAGCTGGTCTTACGTCCGATGGAACTTCTATTTTTCTTTTCAAAGGATCGCCGTTGTATTTTTCTAAAAGGTTTTTATTAATCCAATTGATAGTTTTCATTATTTTTTCAGATTTGTAATTTCCGCATCTAATATCTGGGGCCATTAACAATTGAATAAACACGTCATTCCAGCAAAGATAATTTCCTCTTCCCCATTTGCATAAAAAGAAATTTTTTGCAATCCAAATTTGGTCGGTAATACTAACAATAATACCGTTAATCATTCGTTGCTCAAATGTATAATTGTGAAGTTTATCATAAATTAATTTTGCAGCTATTCCGATAGTTCCTATACCAACAAATCCGAGTGAAACTTTTATAAACGGATTGTTCAGCATTTTTTTGATTTTTTCGTATTTAAATTCCGAATTAATTTTTTGTTGAATATTTATTTCCATAATAAACACCTATCTTTCTTTGTTTATTTTATCACATATTTTCATCTTTGTCTATAAAACTTGCGAAAAAATATTTTCTCTGGCGCCGCCGGAGAGAATATATATTACTGGTTTCTAAAGAAGTCTATTGCTACACTTAATTTTATGATATAATAAAGATATGATACTGAAAAGCTTTGCAAAAATTAATTTATGCCTCGAAATTAAGAACAAACGAGACGATGGATTCCATAATTTAAACACAATAATGCAATCTATAAATTTATTCGACTTAATTAAAATTTCAAAAATTAATTTAAATAAAATTTTTGTAGAATGCAATAAAAATATGTGTAAAATGGAGAAAAATTTAGCGTACAAAGCTGCAAAAGCAATTTTTGATTTAATTAATCCTAATTTCGGAATAAAAATAGAAATTCAAAAAAATATTCCTATCGGAGCAGGCCTTGGCGGAGGAAGTTCTAATGCTGCCGCTGTAATTTTTGGTTTGAATAAAGTTTTAAATTTAAATTTTTGTAAAAATAAAATTATAGAAATTTGTGAAAAATTAGGTGCTGATGTACCATTTTGTTATTACGGCGGGACAATAATGTGCCAAGGCAAAGGTGAAATTTTATCAAGAATAAATAGTTTGCCGAAATGCAAGTTTTTGTTAAAAATTAGTAATCAAAAAAATTATACAAAAAAATTATTTAAACAATTCGATAATTTAAAAAACAATAATTTAAAAAACAATAATTTAAAAATTAAAATGCTTAAAAAAGCAATCTTGATAGGAAATATTGATAAAATTTCACAAAAATGCTTTAATGATTTTGAGCAAATAATCAAAATACCACCTGACTGGCATCTTACTGGAAGTGGTTCAGCTATATTCAAAATAATTAATAAAGAATGCAAATATTTAGAAAAAAATATTATAATATGTGAACCTATTAATTATGGAGTTGAAATAATTGAAAGTAATTGGAATTGACCCTGGCTACGCAATAATCGGCTATGCAATAGTCGATGTGGAAAAAAATAGAAGAAAACTTTTAAAATATGGTACAATTGAAACTTCACCTAAAATAGAATTCCCAGACAGAATTTGTAAAATTTATAACGAAATGAATGATGTTTTAAAAAACTTTACACCCGATTTTGCGTCAATCGAAAGTTTATTATTTCAAAATAACCAAAAAACGGCTATAAAAGTTGCTGAAGCAAGAGGTGTTATTATTTTATCATTAAAAAACTTTGGTGTGAAAATTTTTGAATTAACACCATTACAACTTAAATGTTCACTTACCGGATATGGAAAAGCAACAAAACAACAAATTATTTTGATGACCAAAAAAATATTAAATTTGAAAGAAACAATAAAAACGGACGATGCTGCAGATGCATGTGCATTAGCCTTATCCGGTTCACTTTTCATTAATAACGTCAATTAAACAAGTGCAAAATAAAATTCTCAATTATAAAAACAACAGCTGTAGACGAAAAAGCAATTACCAACATGTTTTGTCCCAGCAAACCTAAAATTACCGCCAAAACAACGCCGGAAACGGCTGACACGACTGATGACGTTGAGTTAAAAACTTCAGGAATCACAATAGACGTCATAACTGCAAAAGGTATATAATATAAAAATGAATTTAAAAATTTGCTTTTTATTTTGCCCTTGCAAAAAACCAGAGGGATAATTCTCATCAAACAAGAAATACCAAATAATATCAAAGATAAAATTAACAAAAATCTACTATCCATGCTCTACCCCTACATATTGCTCTTTTTCATTTCTTCTTCTAACTCTTCATCTTCCGAACTAACCGGCATAAATATTGCGCCCAAAGTACATGTTAAAAGTGTACATATTATCATAGGAGCTCCTGCCGGCAAGCTTGTCTTTACTGCGGGAATACATTCCAAAGCCCAGCTTATAACTCCGGCTAAAACAACAGCAATTAGAACTTGCATAGATTTTCTCATCGGAGGAACTACTAGGGCTAAAAACACAGCATAAAGTGTTATACCCATCGCAGACTTTAAAGATTCCGGCAATGATTTAGTAAATAAAAAACCTGAAGTTATTCCGATAATTTGTCCTATGTAAGGCACAATAGATATACCCAGCAGGTAAGATGATCTTACTTTGCCAGTTTGCTGCATAATAATTGAATATATTTCATCCGTGTTAAAAGGTGCAAACAAAACTCTGCTAAACATTCCCACTTTCGAATCCAATTTTTGCGACAACGAAAGAGAAAACAGAACATGCCTAAAATTCATTATTGAAAATGTTAAAATATATATAAAAAATGCAGTTGCCCCATTTGAAATTAAGTTAAGAATCGCCGCTTGAGCAGAACTCGAGTATAATAAAGCGCTCATTAATTCCCATTCACCAAATGGCAAATTTTGCTTTACAGCTGCAATAGAAATCGCCATGGCAGCAGGCACATAACTTATACCAATTGCTATACCATCTTTTAGTCCTTTTTGAAAAAGCTCTTTATCGTTAATCACAAAGATAGCCCCCAAAATAAAATTATGAGTTCATTGTAACATTCCTGAAAATTAAAAGTCAACAGTTTTTTCTATATTTTTGATTTTATTCAACTTTTCAATTTTTTGTTCAATATTTAAAAAAGGCATTACTAAAAATAGATATTTCCTCTGGAGTCGCCGGAGTAAATGATGTAAACCCTTTATGTTGCCACATTCATACATGGATATAACTTCTATGAGTCATTATTATCTATCCACTTTTAGTAATACCTTAAAAAATACTGAAAAAAGTGACCAGCATATTTGGTAATGCTCCTATGCAAAATAAACTTGAAAAAATTTTTTCGAATGATAAAATTAAGTAATGTTGAATTAAAAGGAGAAAAGATGAATTTTTTTTACAATATAATTTTTGTTACCGTTTGGCACTACTTGTCTTTTAGAATAGTAGTTTTACCCGATAGTCTTACTTTTTATAGAGAAGACACAAAAAATGATTTTTTTACACTTTTAAAAAAAGAAAAATTTTATGAAAGAATACTAAAAATAAAAAAGTGGAAAGATAAAATTCCTCAATTTGTAGTAAAAGGTGGGTTTTCTAAAAACAAAATTCAAAATTTAAATTTAGGATATTTAAAGAAATTCATAGCAGAAACATATAGAGCTGAAATTGATCATTTACTTTGTTGTTTTTCAGTACCATTTCTGTTTTTTTTTAATAGTCTGAAAAATTTAAAACTTTCGTGCATTATATCCGGTTTAGTAATAATCGGAAATTTGCCATGTGTATTAATACAACGTTATAATCGTTTTCGAATAAGAAGAATTTATTTAAAATTAAAAAACAAAAAAAGATAAAAAAATTTTAAATTGATTCAAAAAGCAGGCAAAAACATCACTGTTATATTATCTTAAATCTTTTAATATTTAACGTAGAACAAATTAATCCTTCGACGAGGTACTAAAAATGTATCATTAACAAAAAACTACGTTATCGCCGCAAGAAATGATGTACAATTTTATATTGCTATATTCGTCAAATGGGGATAATTTTCAATGAAACTATCACTTCTGCTCAATTTTAAAAATTCCGACTTAAAAACCAGCAATAAAATTCATCACCGCAAATTCTCAAATCGCCTTACCCGTACCACAACCCTTATTTAAATAAAACCTCTGGCACGCCTGGAGGGATTCGAACCCCCGACCTTTTGGTTCGTAGCCAAATACTCTAATCCAGCTGAGCTACAGGCGCAAGTTTCGGGTTAATTTTACAAAAAAAAAATTGTCTTGTCAACAAGTTTATCTGAAAATTGCAAAAAAAAATGTTTTTGAAAAGAGAATTGGTATAAAAATAAACTTCTTTCGAAACCAATGGTCTATATTAAAAAAATCAAGCAATTGTCTATACGGCGTCGGGGAGAAGCACTTAAATTTTCAAACGAAGTTTAACATAACAAAAATTTTCATAAAAATATCAATTTATGCTTGAAAAATTTTTTTATTGTTATATAATCTAAAATGTTAGCGTTTGTTCAAGAACGTTATTCAAAATTTCAATATGAGGTGAGTTTTTATGA
>CAMNDS010000038.1 GCA_946535695.1 uncultured Clostridia bacterium
AGTACCCTATGATAAATTTAAAATAATTAAAAACAAATTGTGTGAAGAAAACGCTAAGTACATTAATGCTATAAAGTCTGATTGGGAAGATGCAGCGAAAGCGAAAAATGATTTTTCGGAAAATCATATTGTTTATTTATTACTTTTTTTTAAAGATGATAAAGGATTTAGGAATAGACAATTTATAAATGAAGAATTTAGTAACAATGAACTTGTTTTACGTTATTATTGTGCACCTAATGTATTTATATGTTCTTTAAAAATAATCGGAAATAAATTGATCATCAGCCAATATGTAGAAAGCGTCGTTGATAATAATGATGGGAAAGAATACAATATTCCTATTTTCGCTAAGGATAATATAAAGTTTGGCAATTCACAGTTTCTATTTGAGTTAGAATTGACAAAGCATGAAAAGAAACAAGTTAAATTTTGATGAGTTAAATAATTAATCTTCCTTCAGGGCTTCTTAAAGAGTGTTTTGAATCATTTTTATTTAAGTATTGACATTTGTTTGAAAAGTAAAATTTAATTAAGTTGATGCGGGTAATTAGAGGTTTACTCCGACATCGTCGGTAAGTTTTGAAGACAAAAGTATCCTTTCTCCGGCGATGCCGAAGAGTTTGTTATTGATTTCGAAAGAAGTCTATTAATTTTTTTATCCGTTCTAAAAGCATCGATAATTTGTTAGTATTGCATATTTTTTCTTTATAATATATCATATCTTAAGTGAATTAAATATCAAATATGCGAGGTGTTTAGCGTGATTCATCAGACTAATGTTTATCAAATCGAGTACGAAAGGCATCTTTTTTTCAGACACATAAGAATTTTTTTGATAAGTTTTTTCGTTTGCTTAGTAGCTATGCTTTTTATGAAAATTCTTACACGAGGAGTCGAAAAGCAAACCATTGGTGATTTTACGTATGAACTTGACAGTACCACGATGGCCGCAAAAATTACGAAATACAATGGCAGTGACGAAGCTGTAAATATCGAAGGCACTATTAACTACGGAGGAAACGATTATGCCGTCACAGTCATTGGCAAACAAGCATTTCTGGGAAATCAAACTATAAAATCTCTCACCGGTAATTCAATTTTAAAAATTGGAGATTCTGCGTTGAAACAATGTAAAAAATTGGAAACTGTGGAATTTAACAACGTTATTTTTGTTTCAAACTGGGTATTTGCTTCGACCTCATTGAAAAAAATAGATTTACCTAACGTTATATTTATTGGTCACTATACTTTTAACGATTGTCCACAATTAGAAGAAGTTAGTTTCCCTGAACTAATTTACCTAGAAAGTCATGTATTTTACGATTATGAAGGCTCTATTAATGATAAAATTAAAACGTTATATTTACCAAAAGTAACTTTTATAGCAAATCAATCATTTAAACTTGGTGCTATCGAAAAGATTATTTTGCCGAATTTAATTTTTGTTGATAAGCATTTTTTTACAGATGTTAAAAATGGCCTAGTTCTTGAAGTGCCGAAAACTATAAAAAATCTATTGGAAGTGTTACCAAATCGTCAAAACGTTTCAATAAACTATGTTTATGAAAGACCTAATAGTAAATTATTAAATAATTCATTTAAAAATATAAATGAACTTGAAAATAAAATTAATAAAATAAAGGAAGCATTGTCTGAAGAATATAGTAAATATGGTGTTGAAATAAAAGTAGGGGGGCAACATGAATATACAGCATATGACAATAACAGAGATTCTAAATATTATGCAGTTAATTTTTATACGGATAGTGACATATATGAATATGAAAGAATCAATCAATATTTTTTATTTTTAGTTGCACCGCTTAAAACTAAATTTTTGGAAAAAGGTAGCACATATGAACATGAAAAAGAAATTACAACATTGGAATATAATGGCAACGATCAAACGCCGGAAGTTAAAATTACAGATGGAAAGTACGAATTGAAAAAAGATGTTGATTATAAATTAATTTGTGATAATTTTACAGATGCTGGAAAAGAAAAGTCAGTTTTTATTGAGTTTATCGGGGATTATTTTGGGCTTGATAGTATCCGTCAAAATTTTGAAATAACACCCAAAGATGCTTCGAATTTTGATATTGAGTATGAAAAAATTCATATTTATGATGGCAAGAACCCTGAATTCAAAATAAAAGGCAACGAAAAAGAACTTGTTTTAGACATGGACTACAAAATCATCTCAGATAAAGATATAAAAGAAATCGGTACCCACAACGTGAAAATTCAATATATTGGAAATTATACAGGTGAAAAAAATGATATTAAATTTGACGTAGTAGTAGATAAATCAAATTGGGGTGAAGAAATTGATAATCATGGTGTTATAAACTATGTTGATTCTCATGGCAAAACCAGTGCCGAAGTAACTGGGAATAATGTTGTTTGGTTAAAAGAGAGTTCCGACAATACAAGTGCTTGGTACGCAGTTGATAATTCAAACGGGACTTTTAGAATTGGCTCCAGATTTTGGGTTCAATGGCTTAGCCCTGAAAACGATAAAAAAGAATTTGAAAAATATTATAATAAATTAGACGATGAATACAAAAAGCAAGTTGAAAATAATAAATTATGGATATTTTTAACGGGAGTTACTGATCCTGACGGGAATGATTATGCAAATTTGGATGGAAATATTGGTTATTATATTCAACTCGGCGAAGACTGGGATAAAAATGATGTAAAAGCTGTTTTTATAGATGACCATAAGGATAGTGTTTTAGAAGTTTCATATGAAAATTTAATGTCCCCAGAAGGAAATAAAGAATTTGCCAAACTTTCCATGAAGCATTTTTCACCATATTTAATTTATGACAGCATTTCACCTAATGTTTTGCCAGATGATAAAAATTCAGACAGTTCTAAAAATAGTGAAGAGGATAATAAAAAAATTAAGAGTAAAAATCTTGTTTATGATGTAAATTCTGGTTTAGTTTTAAAAATTTCTATTTTAGTTATTTTTATTTTAACTTCAACTGCTTTAATTATATTATATAAATTAAAATATAAAAGTAATAAAAAATTGTAAAAATTAGACTTTCGAATATATCTCGTAAAATTATATTTTTTCCACTTGAAAAACTCAAGATCCAATGCTTCTCTCCAGTGTTAACGGAGAGAAACTAATTTTTTTTAGTTCATTAAGTATTTGATTTTCATCCATTTTCCGCAAAGATCTTTTGAGATTTTTGATTGATTTCAATCTTTCTTTTCTACCATACATACCGTTGTCTAAAGCAGTTTGTAAGATTTCAGAAACAATTTTTTGAACAATCTCTTCCATCGATTTTTCACATTTGTATTCTTGTTTGCTAGTCTGGCGTATTTCTATTTTATTATCTTTGTAAAAAATGCAATTTGCGAATAATGGTCTTTTAAAGTCATATTTTGATTTATTATTTTGTAATTCTGTTATTATATTTACAAGAATATTCGAAATTCCTTTGGCACTAAAGTCGTATTTATTTTCTATCTGGTAAATTAAATTATTTTTAAAATCAGAAATTTGAGCAATTTCGTTTACGTTAAAAAAAGGAATATCGTTATTTGAAATTTCATCTAAGTAATCATATAACATATCCCACTTGTGCCTTTGTCCTCTGATCCTTGGAACAAATTTTTCCATAACGTTTAAAAGTATTTTGGCCAAATTACGAATTGAATCTGTATGATCCATGTCACCAAAGTCAACTAGCACAGGAATCATGCCACTTTTTCTAACCATTATGTTTCTGTACTTCATGTCACCTTTGTAATAGCCATTATAATTTTTAAAAATTTCCATAGCATTAAATAATCCAATACACCATTTTTCAATGAAAAAATCTAAATCTAATTTTCCATCCTTTTTTTCGTATTCATTGCACCATGTTCCTAAGTTAACTCCATCAATACATTCATAAATAAAATTTCGATTATTTAAAACATTATCAACATACATTAAATTTTCACTTAATTTTTTGCCTTTTAACTTGCTAGCTACAAAATATTCTTGAATATCAAACAAGTGTTTGCCTTCACCACCGCTTTTCAAAACTAATCCAGGGTATTTATTATACTTAAACAATTGGCCTTGACCGCCACCATCAAAACATTCACCTTTTTCACGCCACTCTATTATTATCAATATTGCTACTGCTTTCAATATTATTTTCCATTGCAAAAACAACAATAGGATTTATAACCAACAAAGTTACACCGAGACATAAAAACTTACGAAATTTCATATTCATAAAAACTCCTTTATATTTTTTAAAATTTATGATACCGTGCAATTATTATAATATATAAATTTAAAAAGTCAAGTGTTTTTTATTATTTTTTATATATTTTTGCGCTGTACTTGTTTATGCATTTGTCGTCGCAGTCAAAAATTAAAAATTAACAGGTATTGCTAAAAGTAAATTAAATAATAGATTCATATAAAATTACGGGCATTTCCAAAAAGAATAGAAGTTATAAATTAATATAACATTATTTCTATGTATAAATATAGTAATAGATTCCTTTCGAAACTAGTAATCTATGTTGAAAAAATAAGACGAATCATCTCTCCGGCGACGCCGGAGAAAGTTATTTTAACTTAATTTTTCAGTATTTTTCAGTTTCGAAAGAAGTTCATTTTTGTAAAACCAACGAAAAAAAATTAAAGGCCTTTTAACTCAAATATTTTCGGTATTTATAACTTTAATTTATTTTTAATTCACTTTCAATTTATTTATTTCATCACGCAAAAAAGCTGCATGTTCAAATTCGAGCATTTTCGCTGCGTACTTCATTTCTTTTGTAAGAGCTTCGATTAATTTTTCTCTTTCTTTTTTAGTTATTTTTTTGCAACTTTCTGTATTTTTCAAAGCCCCACTACTAGATATCCCTAAAACCTCTGAGATACCTTTTTTTACAGTCTTAGGAACTATATTATACTTTTTATTATACTCAATTTGTAAATTTCTTCTGCGCTGAGTTTCGTTTATAGCAACTTCCATCGACTGAGTTATCGCGTCAGCATACATTATGACTTTTCCGTTTGCATTTCGTGCAGCTCTGCCGATAGTTTGAATTAAAGAACGCTCAGAACGCAAAAACCCCTCTTTGTCGGCATCTAAAATAGCGACTAAAGATACTTCGGGAATATCAAGTCCCTCGCGTAAAAGATTTATTCCGATTAGAACATCTATTTTGCCAAGTCTTAGATCTCTTATTATTTCCATTCTTTCGATAGTATCAACATCACTGTGCAAATATCTTACTTTTATTTCTAATTCTTCAAGATATTTTGTCAAATTCTCGGCCATTTTTTTAGTAAGGGTCGTGACCAAAACTCGTTCTTTTAATTTTATTCTTGAATTTATTTCTCCGATTAAATCGTCAATCTGACCTTCAACCAATCTTACGTCGATTTCTGGGTCTAAAAGTCCAGTCGGACGTATTATTTGCTCAACTATGTTATTTTTACTCTTTTCAAGTTCAAAATCACCAGGAGTAGCACTTACAAAAATTACTTGGTTTATTTTTTCATAAAATTCGTCAAAAGTCATAGGGCGATTATCATAAGCCGATGGAAGCCTAAAACCGTTTTCGATTAAATTGTCTTTTCTTGCTTTATCTCCTGCATACATGGCTCTTATTTGCGGCAACGTTACATGTGATTCGTCTATAAACAGCAAAAAATCTTTGGGAAAATAATCAAAAAGAGTAAACGGCGGGCTGCCGGGAGCTCTTTCTGACATTATTCTTGAATAATTTTCGATTCCTTTGCAAAAACCTGTTTCTTTTAATAATTCGATGTCACATTTTACTCTCTGCTCGATTCGCTGGGCTTCGATTAATTTATTATTTTTTCTGAAAAACTCAACTCGTTCATGCATTTCGTTTTCGATTTCAATCAAAGCTTTTTCGAGCTTTTCTTTTGGAACGATATAATGCGAAGCAGGATAAATCGCAGTATGTTTTAATAATTTTTCGATTTGACCTGTAACCGGATTAACTTCACAAATTCTGTCAACTTCATCGCCAAAAAACTCGATTCTTATCAAAAAATTATTCGACATTGCAGGAAAAATTTCTAGAACATCGCCGCGAACTCTAAATTTATTTCTAGTTAAATTTGTATCATTGCGTTCATATTGAATTTCGATTAATTTTTTTATAATTTCATCGCGACTTTTTTTAATTCCAAGCCTTAAAGATATTACCATTGTGCGGTAATCTATAGGATTACCCAAACTATATATACACGAAACACTTGAAACTATTATGACGTCACGTCTTTCGGAAAGCGCAGAAGTCGCCGAATGCCTGAGCTTATCGATCTCATCGTTTATTGCCGAATCTTTTTCGATATAAGTATCTGTCGAAGCTATATAAGCTTCGGGCTGATAATAATCGTAATAACTTACAAAATACTCAACAGCGTTATCTGGGAAAAAATTTTTAAATTCGCTGCAAAGTTGCGCAGCAAGAGTTTTATTATGCGCCAAAACCAGAGTCGGCTTTTGAACTTGCTCGATTATATTTGCCATGGTAAAAGTTTTTCCAGAACCCGTGACTCCCAAAAGAGTTTGTTCTTTTATGCCAAAATTTATTCCGCTCGAGAGCGCTCTTACAGCCTTAATCTGGTCGCCCTGAAGTTCAAAATTTGATTTTATTTTAAAATTCATTAAAAGCCTCAAAATTATTTTATGTTATAAACGTTTCTCTTACGTCACCGCAAAAATACCATTTATCTTTGTTCCTCTTTTTTATACCCATTATACTTAATTATAAGCATAGTAATATCATCACTTTGGGGAATATCCCCCATAAAACTGTAAGCCTTATCGCATATATTTTCAGATATAAATTTCAAATCGCATTTATTTGTATCTAAAGTATCCAGTGACGAAATAATATTATCTTTTCCCCAACATACGCCATTTTCATTTTGAGCTTCAGAAATTCCATCGGTATATAAAAATAGCATATCGCCTTTTTTCATCCAAAGCTTGTCGGTTTTAAACTTCAAATTGGGCATTCCGGCAAGAACAAACTGTTTTTCTATATCGATTTCTTCAAAATTTTCACTTTGCATTTTTCCAATCGGTTTCGTGTGACCTGCATTAGAATATTCTATTTCTCCAGTCTTCAAGTTTAAAACACCAAAAAATACTGTTATAAACATTCCTAAATTATTATCCATACACATTTGCTGATTTACTCTTTCAAGTATCTTACCGGGATCTTTGCTGGAATTTGCTTCATTTTTTATCAAAGTCTTGGCTATTACCATAAATAATGCTGCTGAAATCCCTTTTCCCGAAACATCTGCAATAACAAATGCCAAATGCTCGGAATCCATCAGGAAAAAATCATAAAAATCGCCTCCGACTTTTTGCGCCGGCTTCATTATAGCATAAACATCCATTTCCTCCAGCTCAGGAAAGGCTGGGAAAATATGAGGAATTAATGATTTTTGTATCTGTGTTGCAACACTGAGTTCTGCGGCCACTTGTTCTTTTTCAATTGTTATTTCTTCAATATGCTTTGCGTATTTTTTTACATCAACCATCATTTTGTTGAATGCATTTGTTAAAATTCCAATTTCATCATTACTTTTTGTATCAATTTCTATAGGCGCTATATTTATTTTATCATGTTTTTTATTGACAAAATGATCAACAATTTTTGCTATTTTTTTAATTGGTATTGAAAAATAAAAATTAATAGCAAAAATGGAAAATATCGTAAATAATATAATAGCTAATTGAATAGTCAATGTAACAACCAATACGATGCGATTTATTCTAGACATGATATGTTGAATATCAATGTCAGCTCCAACAAGACCTATATTTTTTCCGTTTTCATCTTTTAAGGGACAATACGAACATATCGTATTTCCATATGATGTACTAACTATTC
>CAMNDS010000039.1 GCA_946535695.1 uncultured Clostridia bacterium
TAATAATCTGTTAGCTATTCTCGGGGTTCCCCTAGAACGCCCTGCTATCTCTTGAGCAGCTTCGTCTGTAATATTAATATTTAAAATTTTGGCACTTCGTAAAATTATTTTTTTTAACTCGCTGGGATTATAAAGATCTAGTCTTAAAATAACGCCAAATCTGTCTCTTAGTGGCGAACCTAATTGACCAACTCTGGTTGTTGCGCCTACTAAAGTAAATTTTGAAAGCGGCAGATGATAAGACGACGCCATTTGACCTTTGCCAGTTACTATATCTATCGAGAAATCTTCCATGGCGGGATATAATACTTCTTCTATTTGTCTTGAAATTCTATGAATTTCGTCTATAAATAAAACGCTTTCAGGTTGCAAATTTGTAAGCATCGAGGCTAAATCTCCAGGACGCTCTATTGCAGGCCCTGAAGTTATTTTTATATTAACTCCCATCTCGTTTGCTATTATCATTGCAAGTGTAGTCTTGCCGAGCCCCGGAGGTCCATATAATAAAACATGGTCTAAAGATTCTGTGCGAAGTTTTGCGGCTTCGATAAAAATTTTCAAATTTTTTTTCACTTTTTCTTGGCCAATATAATCACTTAATTTTCTCGGTCTCAACGGATTTTCTATGTCAGAATCTTCTGAGCTCTGATTTGGCGTTATTATTCTAGAAAATTTATCCAAAATTATCTCCAATAATTTTTTATTTTATTTTTTAAATATTTTTCAAAGTTTGTTTTATTAAATCTTCGACAGATAAAGAAGAATCTAATTTTTCCAAAATAGGCGAAATTTCTTTGGCAGAGTAACCTAAAACTTCAAGTGCGCTTATTGCTTTAAATTTATTATTATTATTATTATTTATTTCTTGATCAAAAACAGGCAGTTTTTTGATTTTTTCTTTAAGTTCCAGAACAATTCTTTTGGCCATTTTTTCTCCGACTCCTGAAGCCCTAGTAAAATTATTTATTTTATTCGTAGCTATTATAGAAAAAACTTCATCAGGATAAAATTCAGAAAAAATTGCCAGAGCTACTTTTGGACCGACTCCTGTAACACTTGTGAGCATTTTAAAACATTCAACATGAATTTTATCTTTAAAGCCAAATAGATCCCATGCGTTTTCTCTTATATTAAGAATCGTAAAAACATTAATTTTTTCTCCCGAAAATTTTTGGAGTTCTGAAATCGTTTTTAAATCAGATTTGCACTTAAATCCGACCCCTGCGCAATTTACTACAAAGAAATCATCTTCAAGATTAGATAAGATTCCGTTTAAACTATATATCATAATTTCTCCTTCACAAACGTAACAGTAGCCCATTTGAAAATTATCGCATTTCTAAATTTTTTTAGCAATGCCTCCGACGTTGCGCTTTAATACATGCCTATTTCAAATTTTCAAATCAATTTTATATTTTTGTTTTATATCCGAAAAAGGGATTTCAATTGAAATCGCTCCAGCTGCTCCGCATGCTATTTCATATCTTGAAAAATCTATCACTAAAATATCTTGTGAATTTTTATTTTCTATATGAAATTTATAATCTTTTAAATCTTGATTTTTAAAATAATCATCATATAATTCGTAATCACTTCCAAGGTATTCCCTGATTTTTTCCTTAATCATTTTAATTATATTTTTTTTACTCCCACTCAGAATATCTGTAAGTTTTAATTCTTTTGAGTTTTTTAAATCATAATTTTTTGTTTTTAACAGTCGATCAACAACTCCACCTGCAAACCATTCACCTCTAATTATCATGGAAACTATATTATTATTTCTGGTAATTTCACAATTTTCATAATAATATAAAACAGTATCAGGATAATAATTACCATATCCAATCATATCTTCAGCTGTTTGTTTTAAATTTAATTTGCATCTATTAAACTCTTTTTCGGCTTCCAATTTATTCCCTTTGTTTATTTTATCTATAAAATTAGAGTGATTTTCATTTGATATGACAGGATATTCAACTTCAATTTTGATTTTTAAAAGTTTATCGTCAAATTGCTCGTAATGAGTTAACTTTTGAATTGTTATATTTTTTGTTTCCGGATTTTTATTTTCAGAATTATCAACATTTTGTTTTTCATTGTTTGATTTATTTTCATTTTTATCAGATGAATAATCAATATTCTGATCAATTATTTGGCTATTTGGTTCGAAATTTTGATTAATTAAATCAGAATTTGTATTATTTTTGTTGCGAAAATAAAAAAATAATGAAACTCCTAATGCTAAAATTACAAAAGAAACACATAAAATTATAATTGATAATTTTTTTTTATTCATTTCTTATTAACTCCTAAGATTAAATTTTTAATCCAATTTTATACTTTTGTTTTATTTCCGAAAAAGGGATTTCGATTGATGGTGCACCGGCTGCTCCATCTGATATTTCATATTTTGAAAAATCTATTACTAGAATATCTTGTGAATTTTTATTTTCTATATGAAAAACATAATCTTTTAAATTATAATTTTTAAAATAATCATCGAAATTTTTGTTTTCGCCACTAGATTTAAAATATTCTGTAACTTTTTTACCTAT
Organism: uncultured Clostridia bacterium; assembly: GCA_946535695.1. GTDB lineage: Bacteria > Bacillota > Clostridia > Oscillospirales > Acutalibacteraceae > Improbicoccus. The sequence goes on from CAMNDS010000039.1 coordinate 2,556, forward strand.
CATTTTGTTTATATTTTTTTTATTGCCGCTTAAGATATCTCCGATTGTTAATTTTTTATTATTTTTTAAATCATAATTTTTAGAATTTGGTCCATCAAAAATAGAACCACCTAAACAATACGCATAATGCATATGCATAGAAATTATGTTATCATTTCGTGTAATTTCACATCTTTGATAATAAAAAATATCGTTGTAACTATCGTACTTAATAGAATCTTTAGCAATTTTCTGAAGTTGAGACTTATATTCATTAAAGTCCTTTTCAGCTTCCAATTTATTTTCTTTATTAATTTTATCTATAAAATCAGAGTGATTTTTATTTGATAAGACAGGATATTCAATTTCAATTTTGATTTTTAGAAATTTTTCGTCAAATTGCTCGCAATAAGTTAACTTTTGAATTGTTATATTTCTTGTTTCATTATTTTTTTTTTCTAAATTATTGATATTCTGCTTTCCATTACTTGATTTATTTTCATTTTTATCAGATACATCAATATTTTGATCGATTATTTGGCTATTTTGTTCCAAATTTTGATTAATTGAATCAGAATTTGTATTATTTTTGTTGCGAAAATAAAAAAATAATGAAACTCCTAATGCTAAAATTACAAAAGAAATAGATAAAATTATAATTGATAATTTTTTCATTACTACTCCTATTTATTTAAATATCTTTATTTTAATCAACTTTATCTATAACACCGCCAAGTGCAAGATAATCATCAAAATAGCATACAGCAAACTGACCGGGACAAACATTAAAAGTTGGATTTTTAAAAATTATTTCAGCTTCGTTTTGATTTTTTATCTCGATTTTGGCATCTGCAGGCTTGCTGTTATATCTCACACAGACTTTTACATCTTTTGGAATTTTTTCTTTTTCAAACGACACAAAATTCATATTTTTTAAAGTTATTTTTTTAGCTGCAAAACGATCAGAAAGGGTAATCTCGTGAGATATAGGATTAATTTTTTTTACATATGTTCTTGCACTCAAAGAAATATTTAGCCCACGCCTTTGCCCTACCGTGTAATTAAATATTCCATTGTGACGACCTAAAACATTACCATCTTCGTCAATAAAATTGCCAGGTTTATTCTTTATACCAAATTTATGTAAAAAATCTTTGTATGAATTTTTTATAAAACATATATCTTGGCTATCACTTTTATTCCAAACTGGAATATTGTTGTCTTTGGCGATTTTACGAACCTCATCTTTAGAAAATTTTGAAACAGAAGTAATTATTTTACTGAGCTGATTTTGACTTAACATACAAAAATAATAACTTTGGTCTTTAATGTTTTTATTTTTTTTAACAGCAAATCTTTCGTTTAAATTAACAATTTGAGAATAATGTCCGGTTGCAATTTTTTTAAAACCTAAATTCAATAATTTTTCCAAAGCAATGCCAAACTTTATATTTTTATTACATATTACACATGGATTAGGAGTTTTGCCACTTGTGTATTCATTTACAAAATAGTCTATAACACTTGATTTAAACTCGTGGGTCAGATCAAGAACAAAATGATGAATTCCTATCGCTTTTGCTACTTCTTCGGCATCTTGTATGGCTTTTTCGGCATTTTCAGATTTAAATAAATAAAAAGTGACACCATGGACCTCAAAGCCTGCTTTTTTTAATAAAAAGGCCGTAACTGAGCTATCCACACCACCGCTCATGGCAACGGCTATCTTCTGAAGCATTAAATTCCCCATAAAAGTTAAAATCCTACTTTAAAAAGCAACTGTGTCAATTATATCACAGAAATATTTTTTTATCAAGTAAAAATATATTAGATTTCTTTCGAAACTTAAAAATTAAAACGGAAGTGCTCTCTCCGGTGCCGCCGGAAAAAATTTTAAAATTTTTTATTTTTTGGCGAATTTTGCTTGACAAATTAATTTTTATGTTGTATGCTATAATTAGATTATAATCGATATCGTTTTATATCTATATATTTCAAATTTATCGGGGTGGTAATTATGTCAATATTTAAAAATAATAAAAGAAAAATAGCACTCGCGCTTGCTTGTGCATCAGTTTTAGGTGGTAAAAATTCCTTAGCGGCTCAAAACGCTGGTAGAGTAGGGGGGGCAGTAGCTTCTTCTAAAAAAATGAGCAATTTAACCAAAGGATTAATTGTAGGTGGTTCTATTTTAGGTGCAGGTTTAATCGGCTACGAGGTTTTAGGTGATACAGTTATTGATAAGGCTCCCACGCTTTTGAAGCTCTTCAGAGGTAGAAAGCAGGGCAAAGATGAACAAGTTACCCAAGAAAATATGCTAAAGATTCGTCAAAAAGTGAACGAATCGGAAGTGTTTGACGAAGGTAATGACGAACTTAGAGGATTGGCTGAATCTTTTAAAAATAGTTTTGAATCTATAGTACAAAAGATAATCAATCACAAAACTAATGAGATTTGGCGCAAAGTTACATTTGTTAAAACTAAGGATGGAAATATGTATACAACAAATGAGAAAGATACTATGGGCCTTTCTGTCCAAAAATTAATGACAGATAAACAAAAAAGGGAATTCGATTCTTTCTTAATGAAAAAATTTGCTGACATATTTAATGATAAAAAAGCAATTAATGAATGTAAAAAAATTATTGGCGGAATAGAATTTTCTACCAATGAGGAGCACTTTGAGATAAAAATAATCGAAGATGTGTTGACTTTAAGCAATTACACATTTAAAGATAACAAAAAAGGAAATGTTTTCGAGATTGAATATAGCCTTGGCTAATTGAAATACATCTGAAGAAAGCAATTTTAGGTGTAAAAATTTTTCTCCGGCGGGCCGGAGAGAAATTATATGAAACGTAAGTTATTTTTTATTTATTTTTATTGTTTTTTCTTCATTTTTAATAAGTCTTTGTATATTTGTCCAGTGTTTGAATATAATTAATAAAGATAAAATTAATGTAATTAAAAACGCATACTGACAGGTGTTTTTTTCAAAAATAAACACTAGTATTGGGTATGAAACCGCTGCACAAATCGATGAAAGCGAAATTATTTTTGATAGTGCCAAAACGATTAAAAAAATCAAGATTAAAACCAGTGAAATTCTAAAATCGATGAAAAAATTGCACGCCCAAGCCGTAAGAATCCCCTTTCCGCCTTTGAACTTAAAAAAACACGGCCACATATGTCCTAAGCAGCAAAAAAAACATGAAAAAGTCAGAAAAAATATTCTGTTTTTTGTAAAAACATCAAAATTTTCAAATATAATACTAGATATGTAAATAGCTGTTATGCCTTTTATAAAATCACCAATAAAAGTAAACATTGCAGGAAAAAAGCCTAAACTTCGCAGCATATTTGAAAATCCGGCATTATTGCTTCCCAAACTTCTGATATCTTTTTTTTGACTAAAATTTCTTGAGATTATAATTGAAAAACTCAAACTCCCTAGTAGATACGATATTACCATTGCCATTGCAAAATAAAAAAACATTTTACCTCCTCACCTATATTTTCTCTGGTGTCGCCAGAGAAAACTTTATGCTTTTTCCGGCATTTTAATTAAATTTACTCTACCGTCACGGATTTTGCGAGATTTCTTGGTTTATCTATATCTCTGCCTTTTAAAAGCGCGGAATAATAAGCAAAAAGTTGGAGAGGAATAACTGTTATTGAAGGCAGCATCATAACTGACGTAGCCGGAATCTCTATAATTTCGTCTAATCCTAAATCAGTAATTTTGGCTTTTTTTTCATTAACAAGCCCTATTACTTTGGCGCCTCTTGCCTGAACTTCGCGGATATTGCTCAGAGTTTTTTCAAAAAGTTTTTCATCCGTTAAAATGGCAATCACGAGCGAGCCCGGCTCTATCAAAGAGATTGTTCCGTGTTTGAGTTCGCCTGCGGCGTAAGCTTCGGAGTGCGAATATGAAATTTCTTTAAATTTTAAGGACGCTTCCCTACAAGTTGCATAGTCAACTCCGCGCCCGATAAATAAAACATTATCTGCGCTGCTATATTTTTTCGCTATCTCATAAATTTTTCCTTTAAGTTCGAGCATATGCTGCACGAGCTCTGGCAAAGAAAGCAAATTCTGAATATATTTTTTAACAGAATCTTTTGTTAGTTTGCCATTTTTAAATGCCATAAATATTACCAGCAAATACATAACAGATAATTGAGCGCTATAAGCTTTGGTCGTAGCAACTGCAATTTCGAGCCCTGCCCAGGTGTAAATTACAAAATCGGCTTCTGAAGCTATCGAGCTGCCAACTACATTTACAACAGCCAAAGTTTTCGCGCCTCTTCTTTTGGATTCACGCAGTGCTGCTAGGCTGTCGGCGGTTTCGCCAGACTGGCTGATAATTATAACTAAGGTATTTTCATCTATTGCAGGCAAACGATATCTGAATTCTGAAGCGATATCAACTATAGTAGTTACCCCCGCTACTTTTTCAAAAGAATATCTTGTAGCTGCACCGACATGATAAGCAGAACCACATGCAACAATATATATTTTATTTATCGAACTTATAAAGCTATCTAAATTATCAATTTTTATTTCGTTATTTACAATCCTCGGCATAACAGTATTTCTGATAGCCTCAGGTTGTTCCATAATTTCCTTTAACATAAAATGCTCAAAACCTTTTTTATCACTTGAACCAATATTCCAATCAACAGTCCTAATTTCTTTCTTTATTTCTTTTCCATTAAAGTCATAAAATTTAGCATTTAATTGATCAACAACAGCAATTTCGCATTCGCCGAGTCTGCAAATTTTTTTGGTTTTTTCAATAAATGCCGAAACGTCAGAAGCAATATAGTTTTCATTTTCTCCAAAACCAACAATAATCGGACTATCTTTTTTTACAGCTATTATTTTATCCGGAAAGTCTGCACAAATGATCGCCAAAGCAAACGAACCTTCCAGCAAATTTACGGTATCCTTTACAGCTTTAAAAAAATCT
>CAMNDS010000040.1 GCA_946535695.1 uncultured Clostridia bacterium
GTCACATTTTGCATCTTCTTCACTATCTTTTATAGCAATATTTAACTGACCGGAGCCACCTACTCCCTTATAATCAAGCCAAAGCTGCGCAAGTTTGTCTTCAATCGCATTTCCCTGCTCATCAGTTTCTATACTGTACTGGTCATTATTGCTAATTGAGCTGAATTTTGCCGTAACTTCTGAAAAAATTGGATTTAAAATATCATTTATCAGTGTTCGGCTTCCACCATCTTTATACATCTTTGCGTGCCTTAATTTTGCAAGCTTTTCTTTAAATTTATCACTGTAATTGAGTTTTACCGGCACATTGTTTAACAAAAATCTTAAATTTAATTCTTTTATGTGCATATCTATAATTTCTTTCATAGATTCATCACTGGTTTGGTTAAACTCGATTACCTCAGACCTAGAAATTAATGCTCCGGTTCTTTCAATTGGCAATTCACGAGAAGTATTTTTACTTAAGGCTCTTAAAACATCAATATAATTATCTTTATTTGAAGTTTTAATCTCCTCTTCCCCAGCTTTTATATTCAATCCTTTAACTTTCCCGTTAATTAGAACATCAGTCGACGGAAGTTCGTTGGAAGTCATCAAAAATAATGCTGCTGAAACAGTGATAGGAGATTCCTTCTCTCCGCCTCCGATTTTACCTGTATCGTAGACAGAGTGCAGCCACTGATTAACTTTTTCTCTTATAACTGGATCTTTACAAACTTTGTCAATCTCTTCAATATTAATAACAACATATTTGCCTCCGAGGCTTCTAGCACTGTTTTTGAATTCTTCTTGCTTGCTTAAATATGTGTTAACATCTGTTTTACCATCATATTGGTTTAAGTTAATTGTCAAATGATAAACATTCCATGCGGTAAATCTTGGAACAAGACTTGTGAGCATCGACTTACCTGTACCAGAAGGTCCGGTTAAAAACACGCATTTGGAATTCAGCTGCGAAGAATCCATAAAACTTTGAGATTCGCCCGACGACGCCATCTTTGCTTTCATATTAAATGCTGCTAAAATTGAAGCTAATTGTCTCATTTGAGTCTTTTGACCTTTTATTATACTATTAAGTCCTTCCTCTATGAATGCCGTTTGAAACAATTTATTTTCATCGTCGTAGAAGCTTTCAGCGGTATTAGTTGGGAAAATATTCATGATTTTGTTGTTTAAATCCATTATTTTTGTTGGTAATTCAACTATATCACCTGCTTTTTTTGATAAGTTTGCTATTCCATCAAAAATATTTTTACCAAATTCCCAAAGTGCTTTTCCTCCAGCTACAAGTGCAGCTAGCCCTGGTATGACAGTCGAAGCACTAACTTTGTCGCTGTCTTTTACTATTTCTTTGTGTATTTTTTCTTTATCTTCATCAGTGGAAGTAGCATAATGAGCGTTCGTTCCTGCTTCAGATACAAATTTATCAGCATCTTCAACATATTCACTATTAAACTCATCCTTAATACCATATTTTTTACCAAATTTATTGATCATTTCTACTGTACTTTTAAGGAGCTTTCGTCTTTCTCCTTCTTTTTCGCCATCTTTTCTGTCCTCTTTTATAGCACTTATAATTTTATCTTTTTCCTCTTTCATTTTCTTTTTTTCTTCTGCGACAAATTTTTTATTTTCCAGATCATCTCTAGCCTTACTTCCCGGACAGAAATAATCCCAAAAGCTGGTCGATGCTTGTTCTTCCTTTTCTTTGCCTCTGTTATATTCGTTAGCTGCTTCCTGATACTTTTTAGCACTCTGCACGCGCTTATAGGTGACAAATGCACCGACACCTGCCGCGACGACACCAGCGACCACTGCGATGGGCTTCCAATGTTCTTTTATCCAGTTCCAAACCCCGCCGGAAGATTTGGTTTTAACTACAGGCCTCGACAAAGTTAATCCTCCTGCTTGAGCACTAGGAAGATGATTACCGACCATAGAAACCGGAACCAAAAATGCCATGCTTCCCGCAATTATTTTTGATAATTTTTTATCACCGACGCCACCGGCGATATTAACATTATTATCACTGAGTTTTTTACTTCCGAATTTGTTAAAATTTTGCAAATATTTGTTAAAATCTGTCCCAGTGCGTTTTTTTATATCCGCCAGGGTAAGCTCAAAAAGCTCATGTCTTGCAAAATCTTTTGAACGATAATAAATATTTGCCATAATTATAAATAAAAATTTTGCAAAATCATCTTTGGTGTAATCTCCGGGGTAAAAAACTTGCAAAAAGTCAAAAGCTTCATCCATAGATTTTAATTTTGAAAAACTTTCAAATTTCGATTTATCATTTAAAATGTCGATTATGCCCGAAATTATGGTATTAAATTTTTCTTGGCTTATATCAGTAAAAGTTAAAGTTTGTTTCATGTACAATCACCTCTTTGAATTTTCTTTTATTTTTTTCTGACCTATTTTGAATTATATATCAAAGAAAAATGTAAGTCAATTAATTTTCGGAAAAAATTAAATTTTTTTCAAATAAAAGCATGATAAATTATATCTTGATAAAATAAAGACCAAAATCTTTCTCCGGCATTGCCGGAGAAAGTTTTATAATATGCTCATAAAAAGTAACAAAAAGCTTTAAAAACTTTGTAAACTATCAACAATTTTTATCATCAAAGCAATCAAATAAAAAACAATAAACTTATTCACTTGTTTTTTATATTTTCCAAAAACGACAACTTCAAAGCTTCACTTTTTAAAAATTCTCCGCCCATATTTATTGTTACCGTTTTTGATGATACATTATGTATCCCTCTTGCGGTCACGCAACTGTGTTTGGCTTCGATGTGAACTGCTATGCTATCGCTTTTAGTTAAAATTCGCATGATATCAATTATATCTTCGGCGATTTTTTCCTGCAATTGTAATCTTTTACAGACCATATCAACTAATCTTACAATTTTTGAAAGTCCTAAAACAAAATTTTGCGGTATATAACCGACCGAAACTTTCATATCATACATAAGTGCAATATGATGCTCGCACAGACTAAAAACTTCAATATCTTTAACAACAACCATATTTCTGGAATCAGTCTGAACATCTAACTCGAAAGTTTTATTGACTTCATTCGCAATTTCTTCATTCGAAATATTTTCATACGAAGTGAGATACTGCATCATAGCTACAAAGCGCTTAGGAGTTTCATCCATAAGCCTAATTCCCAAACATTCAAAAAGCTCTCTTGTTAACTCTTGGGCTTTGTTCAAATCACTATTTCTCATACACAGCCTTATTATTCTCAGTTTCCGTAACTTCTACCTTAAAACATTTGTCGCCCGACAAATCAAAAACATACTTAGCAATTTTCTCCATGGTGGGTTGAGGTATCAATTTGTTTAACTCTCTATGGTCAAAAGCTTCAACTACAGCATTTTTTATTTTACTGCAATCACAGACCATTCCATCTTCATTGAGCGACTCAGACCTACAAAAAACTTTTATTATGTAATTGTGGCCGTGTAAATTACAACACTTAGATTTGTATTTCAAATCTAAGTAATGCGATGCTGAAATTTTTATTGTCTTTATTACTGTGTACATACTTTCGTGATTTGTAAATCTTCAGTTTTTAATATTTCAGAGTTAAAATTACGCTCAATGCAACCAAAACACTTACCACACGGATTTTCATTGCTGTTAGCACAGCTCCACGTTAACTCTAACGGAACACCTAACCTTTTTCCCATACGATAAATATCTAATTTTGAAAATTTCAAGAAAGGTACCAGCAAATTTACATCCCCATTGGTTCCGAAATGCACTGCAGATTTTTGAGTTTTTACAAAATTTGGTTGGCAATCAGAATAATAATTGAATGAACTAGATGACGTTCCCCATACAACATTAGAACAATGCAGATAATAAGCAACCGCAGTAGCTACAGAAACAAAAACACCATTCCGATACGGTATGTAAAAATCATTAACTTGTTTGAAACTCACAGGATACCTAACACTCATATTGTTACCATAAATATTCGAAATATCCATAACTCTCAAATTAATACCATAGTAATTTGCTAACTTTTCTGCATATTGTTTTTCATTTGAAACATAATCACCATAATAAAAAAAGAGAGCATTCACTTGTTCTACATTTTGCTTTTTTAAACAAGCCAACAAAGTCGCTGCACCAATGCCACCACTTAATAAAACTAAACAACTATCTTCAACATCTATTTTGAATTCATTCATAAAATTGTTACTAACCTACGGACTGTTAACATTTGCTTTTACTCTAAGCACACCTATAAGCCGAGTTCTGTCTATGTGATCATCTATCTTGGCCTGAAATTACTCTCAAGCTCACTGCCACCTCTGAAAACAGCCGAGCAAGCTTTTTTTCGTTTTCCTCGCGGTGTTGCACCGGGTAGGGTTTACGTAGCAGACCAGTCTCCTGACCTCTGGTGAGCTCTTACCTCGCCTTTCCACCCTTGCCTTTCGGCGGTTACTTTCTGTCGCACTATCCCTAAGGTTTCCCTCGGCGGCGGTTAACCGTTACCCTGCTCTGTGGTGCTCGGACTTTCCTCACTTTTGCGCTTTCGCAATCAAAAGCGTGACCACTCGGTTTGCTCGAGTTTTATTGTAAATAATGAAGTTATTTTTTGCAAGTCATGCCCATTATCTGTTTGTCGAATTTTAGCATATGCTAAAATAGTTTATCAGTAAATTTAAGAAGATTAATTAGTAATTTTACTAAAATTTGTGTATTTCAAGAGATTTGGAGTAATAGATATTGATAAAGATGAATATAAATAATAAATTTATATAAAATTATCTTTATGTACGAATATGTAATACAAAAGATTACATCGTTTCCTCAAGCTATGCCGGAGACTGCTTTTTCTTTTTTTAGCAATACCTTTTCTATTTGCCACTTGAACTTTGTATTTTTTCAAGTTAATATAAAATCATCTAATTTTTTGGAGGAAATTTTTGAATTTAAAAAATTTTTGCTTGCAAATAAGAAAGGATATAGTACAAGAAATTGGCACTTTTGGAGTTGGCCATATTGGTGGTTCTCTTTCAATTGTAGAAATCCTGACAGTTTTATATAAAAATTACATGAATTTTGATCCGAATGACCCTAAAAAAAAAGATAGAGATAGGCTTATTGTTTCAAAAGGGCACTCCGGACCAGCTGTTTATGCAGTACTAGCAAATTTGGGCTTTTTTGATAAGTCTTGGCTTTTGACTTTAAATAAACCTGGCACGAATTTGCCAAGCCATTGTGATATGAATAAAACTCCTGGAATCGACATGACTACAGGTTCTCTTGGTCAGGGCTTTTCGTGCGCTGTCGGGATTGCATTAGGCTCAAAATTAAAAAATGATAAGGCTAAAATTTACACGATAATCGGTGATGGCGAATCCCAAGAAGGTCAAATTTGGGAAGCCGCTATGTTTGCAAGTCATAATAAACTTGATAATTTAATTGCTTTTTTGGATTATAACGGCGCTCAAATCGATGGCAAAATTAACGAGGTTTGTTCTATTGAGCCTGTTGCCGAAAAATGGAAATCTTTTGGATGGCACGTAATTGAAGTCAAAAATGGAAATTCTTGTGAAGAAATTAACGATGCTTTAAAAATAGCACAAAATATAAAAAATAAGCCTTGTATTATAATAGCAAAGACTGTAAAGGGCTATGGCGTTTCTTTTATCGAAAAAGCAGGAGTTAATAATCACAGCATGAATATCAACAAAGAGCAATTAGAATTAGCGCTCGAAGAGCTAAAAAAATAAATATTAGTTAAATTTATTTTAAACTTAAAATTAATATAATGGACAATAGAGGTAAAAAAATTGGAAATGCGTAAAGTTCTGGCTGCAGAACTCGAAAAAATCATGAAAATAAACGAAAAAGTAGTTATAATAAATGCCGATCTTGCAAAAGCTGCTGGACTTTCAGGTTTGTATTCAAAATTCCCAAAAAGATGCTTTAACGTCGGAGTTGCTGAGCAAAATATGGCCAGCATAGCCGCAGGACTTTCAAGTTATGATTTTGTTCCGTTTATTTTTACTTTTACTCCGTTTGCTACAAGACGTATTTGCGATCAAATAGCCGTCTCGATATGTTATTCAAAACAGAATGTAAAAATTTTTGGGTTAGATCCCGGAATTACTGCTACTAATAATGGCGGCACTCATATGAGTTTTGAAGACGTCGGAATTATCAGAAGTATGCCGCAAACGACTATTTTTGAGCCTTGCGATGAGGTACAACTTAAAAAATCTTTGAGTCAAATTTTGAATTATGAAAGTATGATTTATGTACGTGTTTTTAGAAAAGGCAATATAAAAATTTTCGACGAAAATAATTATGATTTTAATTTATTAAAAGCTGATATTATTAAAACAGGTAATGATATTTCTATTTTTTGTTCAGGCATAATGGTCGAAGAAGCTTTAAAAGCATACGAAATTTTAAAAAGTAAAAATATATCGGCTGAAATTATTGATGTTCACACCATAAAACCGTTAGATTTAAAGACTATTTTGAATTCTATTAAAAAAACTAAAAAGGCAATTGTAGCTGAAAATCACAATAAATTCGGCGGATTATTTTCGGCAATAAGTGAATTTACAGCCGAGAATTTTCAAATTCCCGTGAAATATATCGCAATAGAAGACGAATTCGGTCAAGTTGGGGATTTAGATTTTTTAAAAAAATATTATAAATTAACTTGTGAAAATATCGTCGAAAAAGCTCTTAGCTTGGTGAATTAATTGGCTAAAATATTTACTCTTAAGCGAGTTGCAATTACATGTTTTATTATTTTATTAATAATTATTACTAGATGTGTTTATATTTATTTTTTTGTAAAAGTAAAAACAGAATGTGCAAAAATTACTAAATTTAGTGAATTTATTGACGCAAAAGCTTTAATAATACGCGACGAGGAAGTTTTACAAAATAATTCTAAATTTTTAAAAGTTATTTGCCAGGATAATTCAAAAGTTGCCAAAAATCAGGTCATAGCTAAGAGTTATGAGTCAGAAGATTTGTTAAATAACGATAATAAAATTAATTTAGAAAAATTAGAAATTCTAAAAATCGAAGATATTAATACTAAAATTAATAATATTATAAGAAATATGATTCATAATAAAATTTATGATTATAATATCTTGACTTTTGCCAGAATGCATGAAAAAGTTTTGAATAGCAAAAAAGACTTGGAAATAATCCAAGATAATTTAAGTAATAATGTTAATTTTAATGAAATAAAATCAGAAAGCAGCGGATTTTTCAGTAATTTCACTGATGGGTTTGAAGATTCTCTTAATTTAAATATTACTGACGATGAA
>CAMNDS010000041.1 GCA_946535695.1 uncultured Clostridia bacterium
TGAAAGAATTCTTAAATTAGCTACGGCACGAGAAACACAAATATCAAATTTTTCACGATAATTTACATCTTTTGATAAAATTTCCGCACGATTATTTATAATATCAAAATTTATTTTTAAAATATCAGATAAATCTTTTAAAAACTCACATTTTTTTTTAGAACTTTCTACCAAAGTTAATTCAATATCCGGATTTGATATCTTCATCGGAACTCCCGGAAAACCTGCACCGGAACCAACATCAATTAATTTAAATGAATTTTTCAAAAATCTTGAAATAGTTAAACTATCGATAAAATGTTTAATAAAAATTTCGTTTTTGTTAGTTATCGCAGTCAAATTTGTTTTTTTATTATATTCGATTAAAAAATCGTAATAATTCCCAAATAATTTCAGTTGAATATCGTTTAAATTTATTCCAATTTGGTTACATTTTTGGCTTAAAAAATCCATTTTTTAGACTTCCTGCCTTTTTAATTTTTCAATCCAGATTATAAGCGTAGCAATATCTGCAGGAGTTATTCCAGGAATATGTTGTGCTTGTGATAAATTAATAGGATTAATTTTTGATAATTTTTCGCGCGCTTCAAGTCGCAAATTTATTATATTCATGTAATTAATATTTTCAGGAATTAAAATTTTTTCAAGTCTTGTAAGTTTTTTTATCTGCTGCATTTGGCGTTTAATATAGCCTTCGTATTTAATTTCTATTTCAACTCTTTCAGATATATTTTTTGGCAAATCCGGAGAATTTTTATCGATTTTTTTAATTAAATCATAATTAACTTCAGGTCTGCGCAAAAAAGTTTCCATATTTACAGCTTCACTAATCGGCAAAATTTTAGAATCTTCAAGAATTTTATTAACTTCAAAACTTGGCTTAATAAAAACTTTTTTTATTCTATTTTTTTCTTTTTCTTTTAAGAAAATTCTTTTTTCGAATTTTTCAAAATATTCGTCAGTAACAAGCCCAATTTCTTTTCCAATCGGTGTCAAACGTTCGTCGGCATTATCAACGCGCAAAAACAGGCGATATTCAGAGCGCGCCGTGAGCATTCTATACGGGTCATTTACGCCTTTGGTAGTAATATCGTCAATAAGCGTGCCGATATACGAATTCGCGCGGCTTAAAATCAATTTTTTTTTGTCAAAAATATGCATGGCAGCGTTGATTCCTGCAACTAAACCTTGAGCTGCCGCTTCTTCGTAGCCAGAGCTTCCGTTTAATTGCCCGGCACTGAAAAGCCCCGGCATATTTTTTATTTCAAGCGTCGGAAAAATAAAAGTCGGGTCGATAATATCGTATTCTATTGCATATCCGGGGCGCGTTATAACGCAATTTTCAAAGCCGATTATAGTCTGCAAAAATTTTAACTGAATTTCTTCGGGCATCGAAGAGGACATGCCATAAAGATAAATTTCATCGCTTTCAAGTCCGCAGGGCTCAACAAAAATTTGATGTCTTTTTTTATCAGAAAATCTTACCATTTTGTCTTCGATACTCGGGCAATATCTCGGCCCTGTTGCATGAATTTTATGACTGTACATCGGAGAAGTTTCAATATTTTTAAGTATTATTTCTTTAGTCTTATCGTTCGTCCAGGCAATATGACAAACCAGCTTATTTTCACCGGGATTTTCAGTCATATACGAAAACGGAGTAACAACTGGGTCGCCCGGCTGAACTTCGAGTTTATCAAAATTTATGCTTGATTTTAAAATTCTTGAAGAAGTACCTGTTTTAAATCTTTTAGTATTAATTTTTAACTTTTGAATATAATCTGTTAAATATCTTGCGGCAAAAACACCGTCAGGGCCACTATTATTTGAAATATCTCCGATATGTATTTTGCCATTTAAAAAAGTACCTGTTGCAAGAACTACGGCTTTGCATTTATATTTTGTGCCCAAATTAGTATTTAAAATCCAAAAATTATTAAATTTAAACATGCCTGTAATTTCGCACTGATGAATATGCAAATTTTTTTGGTTTTCTAATTTATGCTTCATAATAATTTTATATTGATTTTTATCGACTTGAGCCCTGATAGACTGCGCCGCCGGACCCTTGCTGGCATTTAAAATTTTGCTGTGCAAAAAACACATATCGGCAGTTTTGGCCATTTCTCCGCCGAGTGCATCGATTTCGCGAACCAGCGTACCCTTTGCGGTACCGCCAATCGAAGGGCTGCATGGGCAGTTGCCTATTGAATCTAAATTTATCGAAAAAACTATAGCTTTAGCGCCAAGCCTAGCTGCAGCTAAACCCGCTTCGATTCCCGCATGCCCTGCGCCGACTACTGCAACATCATATTCCATAAAAAAATTCAATTTATTTTTCACTTCCCAGCATAAATTTTAAATATTTTTTATTTTTTATTTTATTTTATTTATTTCCCAACACAGAATTTTTCAAATACCGAATCTACGATTTTAGTTTCGAGATTTTCACCTGAAAATTCGCATAAAATTTCAGCAGATTCTTTTAAAATATCGGCAAAAATATCTCTTGGCAAAGATTTTATTTTATTAATTGCATTTTCTAAATTTTTTTGTGCTCGCAATAAAATATTATACTGCCGTTCGCTCATGATAATCAAATTTTCGTTTTCATAAGAACCAAAATCGATAAATTCTTCTATTTTTTTCGATAAATTATCTATTCCTGTTCCGTTTTTGGCTGATATTAATACAAAATTTTTTATATTTAATTTTTTTAATTTTTCTAAATTATAATTCGGATTAATATCTGATTTATTTATAATAATTAAAATTTTATTTTTATCAAAATAATTAATAATTTTAATTTCTTCGTCAGTAATTTCACGAGAAGCATCAAGCATAAATAAAATTAAATCTGAAATCTCGGCGATTTCTTTTGATTTTTGAGTTCCGATTTGCTCAATTTTATCGCTAGTTTCGCGAATTCCTGCAGTATCTATCAAAACAATCGGAATATTATTTAATATTATACTTTCTTCGATGGCATCACGAGTAGTACCTGCGATATCAGTAACTATCGATTTTTCTTTTTTTGATAAAAAATTCATAAGCGTAGACTTGCCAACATTAGGAGCGCCAAGTATTGCAACTTTTAAGCCGTTTTTTATAACACAGCCTATCGAATTACTTTTTATCAAATTATTTAATTCAGAATTTATATTTTCCAGTCTTAAAATTAATTGATTATTATCAAGTTCCGGAATATCTTCGTCTGAATAATCAATTTCAGCGTTCAAATCTGAAAGAATATCAAAAAATTTATTTTTTATTTCGTCGATTTTTTTGCCTAAAAAGCCGCAATAAGCCGAATAATTTATTTTTCTTGCTTTTTCATAATTAGACGAAATAAGCCCCATAACAGATTCAGCTTTATCAAGACTTATTTTTTTATTTAAAAAAGCACGCTTTGTAAATTCTCCCGGCCCTGCCATCACGGCACCCGAACTTAAAAGAGCTCTTAATATAGACTTAGTTATAAACATACTGCCGTGGCAAGAAATTTGCGTCATATCTTCGCCTGTATAACTTTTTGGTGCTTTAAAAACAGTAACAATTACTTCATCAATTACATTATTTTCAAAAATAATAGTACCAAGCTTGCAAGTAAACCCGTTCATATTTTCAAGCAAAGTCCCATCGTGAGCCTTAAAAATTTTTTGTGTGATTTTTATAGCGTCCTCGCCCGAAACTCTTAAAACGCTTATTCCGCCTATTCCATAAGGAGTTGAAATTGCCGCAATAGTACTCATTTTTTATCCTTTTTTTATTATTTTTTAATTTCTTAATTTTTCACGTATAATATCAGCACATTTGATATTCCCAGCGCCCATATGCATAATTACATCGCCTTTTTTAATATTTTTCTTGAGAAATTCAGCGATTTTATCAAATTCTTTTATTACAATCGAATTTTTAATTTTTTTAGCTAAATCTTCAGATTTTATATTATAAATATTTTTTTCTCTGACGGGCAAAATATCTGTTATTATAACACGATCTGCCATAGAAAGACACTTTACAAATTCGTCGAATAAAAAGTAAGTCCTCGAATATGTATGCGGCTGAAAAACAACCCAAACATTATTAGAATTCATTTTTTTGACAATATTAAGAGTCGCTCTAATTTCCGCCGGATGATGAGCATAATCATCAAAAATTTTCACGCCGTTTATTTCTTCCAGAAATTCGAATCTGCGTTTAGCCCCTTTAAAATTTTTAATTCCTTTTACTATATTTTCAAAATCAACACCGATATAATAACATGCAGCACACGAAGCCAGCGCATTCAATATGTTGTGCTCTCCAAAAATATTTAATTTTATATTCGAAATTTTTTGATTATTATGGAAAATATCAAATCTATAACGGCAATCTTCGCAAAGAGCAATATTTTTTGCAGTAAATTCGGTGTTATTTTTTATACCATAATAAACAATTTTTTTATTGTTTAATTTTTTCGAAATTTCACAAGAATTATCATCATCCTTATTCACAACAACGATTTCAGATTTTTTGGCAAATTTTAAAAAAGATTTTTTTTCATTTTCAAGAGTTTTAAAATAATCCATGTGTTCAAAATCTATATTCAAAATAACGCCTATTTTTGGGTCTAAATCTAAAAAGCTGTCAAGATATTCACACGCTTCGCATACAGCAATATCAGATTTTCCAAGCCGGCTGTTGCCTCCGATTTTATCAAAACAAGCCCCGATAATCGCAGTCGGGTCTTTACCTGAATCCATCAAAATACTTGTTATCATAGAAGTCGTGGTAGTTTTTCCATGAGAACCCGACACAGCAATTAAATTTTTAAAATCTTTGGTAATTAGCCCCAAAAACTGGCTTCTGCTTAATATTTTAATTTTTAATTCTGACGCCTTAATAATTTCGGGATTATCTTGCTTAACAGCTCCTGAATACACAACCAGTTTAATATCTTGTGTAATATTATCCTCTGAATGTCCGATATAAATTTTGGCACCTTTTTTTGACAAATTTTCTAAATTTTCAGAATTTACCACATCAGAGCCGCCAATTTTATAACCTTTTTCGATAGCAATACATGCCAGCGCAAACATTCCGGCACCGCCGATTCCAATAAAATGTATCATTATTCTCCTTTTTTATTAAAAAAATTTTTTCCTCTCTTAGCTCTTTTGGGTTTTTTACCAGCTTTAGTACTATTTACGCCCGTAATTATAACAATTACAAGAAGTATAGCACCGGCAATTACGAGCAACATTGATATGATACCCTTTATTACATACTCTTTTTTTTTAGAATTTTCTCTGCTTGGTATATTACTACTAAAATCATCAGGTTCTTGGTTTGGTGCTTCAGGCAAATAATTACTTGTAGAAGGAATTTCGGATTCCTTTTTTTCTTTTTCCTCGGTATTTACATTTTTTTCTTTTGGTTCTTCAATTTTTTTAGTTTTTTTTGGCTCAGTTTGTTCAGTATTTTCTTTTCGTTTTTTCTCTCGATTTTTTAGAATTCTGGTTATATTTTCTTTTTCAGTTTTTTTTTCTTCGTGCAACGCAGGGGGGATTTCTGGTTCATTTTCATTTTGGCGCCTATCCGGCTCCTGTATGTGTTCCGGTTGTTTTGTTGGTTCAGGTGGTAATTCATGTGGAGTATTCACTCGTGAATGTTCAGAATCTAGCATATTATTATCTGGGATTTCACCTTGTGCTAAGCATACGCTAAAGTAAAACAAATTTAAAATAAATAAAAATATTAATGATTTGTTAAATTTCAATTTTAACACTCCCAAAAATACATTACAAAAATTATATATCAACACATAAATTTTTTCAAGTATTTTAAAATAACACCATTGAAAAAATTTATCAAAAAATCACAATTGAACCTATTTTTTTGCTCCTCAAAAGAAAAATTGATGGTATCGTTTACTAATGACATAATATATTCAAAAAATGAATCTTTACTACCTAAAATTATATATCGCATGTTATGTTCTGCAATAATAAACCCCAAAAATAGCATCAAAAATATTTCGGATACAATCATAGATATAAAAAAATATTTCAAATTATTATATTTTTTTTTGAATTCCAATTTTTACTCCTCATTTTGCAAATTTTTGCAAAAAATAAAATATAGATTCGCCAAGCATTTGTGCAGCAAGTTTTGATTCTTCCAAAGTGTTTACATCGCTTCCGATTTCTATTAAAATTGCCCCAGATGTTAAATTTTGATTGTAAACTATATTTTTTATAATTAATTCTCGAGTAAATCCTGGGAATTTTTCTTCACAAATATTTTGTAGATTTAACGCAAGCGACAAATTTTTTCCCCAATTTGAAAATTTAAGAGATTTATTAACTCCGCATCCACAAACAAACATTACCTGCGCAGATTTTTTATTATTTTTTGCACGAAAAACAGGTTTAATTCTTCCGGTTTTATCATTCCCTATACTATCTCTGTGCAAATCAATAACAATTGGAATTTGCGAGTATTTATCAATATA
This sequence comes from uncultured Clostridia bacterium, assembly GCA_946535695.1. GTDB lineage: Bacteria > Bacillota > Clostridia > Oscillospirales > Acutalibacteraceae > Improbicoccus. Next base: position 6,497 of record CAMNDS010000041.1, read on the forward strand.
TTTTTTAACAGTTTCGGCACTTCTTTGATAAGCTCCGTTATAATTTGGAAAATCATGCACAGTTATATCATGGATTACAGGTATTCCACTTTTTTTAAGAGTTTCTGATAATTTTTTGCCAACTGCTACAATATTTTTGTCATTATTTTGAGTCCGTGCATTAAAATTTTTTGGAATAACCCCATTATCATTTTCCACATAACTTTCTGATGTATGAGTATGATATATTAAAACTAAAGGTGTTTTTTTGCTTTTTATTGACAATTTTGGTTTTTTATTTAAATATTTATCAAAATTTATTGAACTACCAGTTTTATTTTTTATGTAAAAATTGCCACACTTTATTCCGGATTTTCCAAATTGTGTTTCTAAAATTTTATAACTTGTAAAGTTTTCTGATGCATTAAAACAGGATTTATTTTCATTTTGAAAGATTTTTTCATATTTTTCACCTTGTTCAAAATTCCCAAATTTATCTGAAAAATTATTTGTTTTATCGACTTCATAAATCTCAGGAACTGATATTTTAACTGCAAGATAACAAAATTT
>CAMNDS010000042.1 GCA_946535695.1 uncultured Clostridia bacterium
TCAAAAATATTTAGTTCTAGTTAAAGGCGCTATAGACAGACTTTCTTTTGCAAATACTAATATAATAAAAAAAATAAAAGAAGTTCATGATGAATTTGCAAGCGAAGCTTTGAGAGTCATATCTTTAGGCAGCAAAGAATTAGATGTTTTGCCCGAAAATCTTGACGAAATCGAGAACGATTTAAAATTCGAAGGAATGGTCGGAATTATCGACCCGCCGAGAGTAGATGCTAAATCTTCTGTAAGTATTGCCAAAAGCGCTGGCATAAGAACTATTATGATAACCGGAGATCATGCGATTACTGCTGCTGCTATTGCAAAAGAAATCGGAATTTTAGAAGACGGCACAAAAATAATGTCCGGAAAAGAACTTGCCGAAATTTCAGAAGAAGAACTTTCAAAAATAGTAAAAGATTATTCTGTTTATGCACGAGTGGCTCCCGAAGACAAATTAAAAATAGTCAAAGCTTGGCAAAATAACGGCAAAATCGTTTCTATGACCGGTGACGGAATAAACGATGCACCTGCAATAAAAGCTTCTGATATTGGAGTTGCGATGGGAATAAACGGCACAGAAGTTGCCAAAAACGCTTCGGATTTAGTTTTAACTGATGATAATTTTTCTACAATAATCGAAGCTGTTCATGAAGGCCGGAATATTTATCAAAATATCAAAAAAACAGTTTGTTTTTTGTCAATATGCTGTATTTCGGAAATAATGATAATGATTTTTTCGCAAATCATGAACTGGGGTGCACTTATGAACCCGATAATGCTGCTCATGATAGATTTGCTGGGAACAGGAATCCCGAGTATTTATTTTTCACGAGAATTGCCCGAAAAAAATATGATGCTTTTTAAGCCTATAAGCTATAAAGAAAGTATACTTGATAAAATTTATATGCTAAAAGTCGTAAGGCAAGTTTTTTTGATGTCTTCAGTAACTTTAGTAGCATTTTTTATAGGAAAATTTTTACAAATTTCAAATTTTATGCCTGGTTTAAAAATCGGACAAACAATGGCATTTTTGGTTCTGGGAATATCTTCAATACTAAATATTTTTAATATTTCAAGCGAAAAATCGATTTTTAAACATGACTGGAGTAAAAATCCGAAGCTTGTTTATGCCGCATTTGTAACTATGTCAATATTAGTTATTTTAGTTTTGCTGCCACAGCTTGGGTCTTTTATTTTAAATTCTGCAAGAATTTCGATTTCTCACTGGATGTTTGTTTTAATTTTATCGATAATCCCCGTCAGTATTTCAGAGCTTTTTAAAATTAATTTTAAAAAAACTAATTAATTTATTCTTGAGGTTTTTTCGTCGATTACATCTATTAAAAATTCATTTTGTCTCGAGTTCAATTTTTCGAACATTCTTGATAGCTAAAAAAATTAGTAAATGATTCGTTCTCTTTAGTTTGAAAACTGTTAAGATTTTACTTATCAATGAACTCAATCATTTTAAAAATTACATTAGATTTTTTTCAAAACTGGTAACAGTTATTCTCTCCAGCGCCGCCGGAGAGAATACTGGGTTTTTTAGTTTTTAAAGTAATATAGCTTTATAAATTATAGCTCAATTTATATCTATTCGAGATTTTAGACAGGTTCTAATATATAAAGATAAAAAAATGAGTTTTATAAAAATTTTTACAAAATTCGACTGATTTTTCATATTTATACTGTTACCATACTTAACTTATAGTAATTTTATTTGGGAGGCACTATAGTTGGGAATAAATCTTGAATTTTTTGATAATAAATTAACTGCCAAAATTTCTGGCGAGATAGATCATCATTCGGCAGCAGATTTTAGACAACAGATAGATAATTTTATAAATAAAAAAAAGCCTGAAGAAATTATTCTGGATTTTAACGAAGTAAGTTTCATGGATACTTCGGGAATAGGATTCATAATGGGCAGATTTAAAACGGCTTATAATTTAGGAATAAAATTAAAAGTTATTAATATCCCGAAAAAACTCGAAAGACTAGTCAAATTATCAGGAATCAAAAACTTGGGAATTTTAGAATAAAAAATAAAAAAATTAGGAGTAATAATAATTGAAACAGGAAAATTTATGTATAAACGAAATGAATTTGAATTTTTTAAGCAAATCAGCGAACGAATCGTTTGCACGAGCTACGATTTCAGCGTTTATTGCCCAGCTTGACCCGACTATAGACGAAATAACTGATATAAAAACAGCTATTTCCGAAGCTGTTACAAATTGCATAACTCATGCTTATAAATCTGAAATAGGTGTTATATACATAAACTGTAAAATTTTTGAAAATGGCAAGATTTTAATAAAAATTCGTGACAAAGGCATCGGAATAAAAGACATAGCGCAAGCTATGGAGCCGCTTTTTACAACTGGCGGCAGTGAACGTGCAGGTCTGGGATTTGCTGTTATGAAAAGCTTTATGGATAAATTACGAGTATCTTCAAAAGTAAACAAAGGCACGACTGTCCTGATGGAAAAATCTATAATAAGAAGAAATATCACAAGTGTTAAATAATATAATCGAACAAAACATAGGACTCGTAAAGTCATGTGTTTCAAAATTTTTGTTTAAAAATTCAGATTATGATGATATTTTTCAGGCAGGATGTTTGGGTTTAACGCGCGCAGCTAAAAAATTTAATCCGAAATTTGGCACAAAATTTTCAAGCTATGCCGTGCCGTTTATTTTAGGCGAAATTAAAAATTTTTTTAATAGTAATAATAAAATAAAATTAAGCCGAAATAATCAAAAAATATATAAAATAATAAATATTGAAAGAGAAAAGTTTTGTACAAAAAATAATCGAGAGCCAACTTTAAACGAATTGTCAGAGATATTGAATTTACCTGTAGAAAATATTTTAGAATCTCTCGAGAGCCATCAAAGTGTTTTTTCGATTGATAATAATAATTATAATGAAAAATCTGAAATTTTCGAAGAGTCTCACGAAAAATATATTAACACAAAAATAGATATACGAAACGCTATAGATAAACTGAGTCCCACAGATAAAAAAATAATAAAAATGCGCTTTTTTGAATCAAAAACGCAATCAGATTCTGCAAAAATTTTGGGAATAACGCAAGTGCAAGTTTCAAGGCGTGAGAAAAAAATCTTAAAAGATTTGCGAGCTTCTCTTTAAAAGTTAAGTATTCTATATGATGATTAGTTTCAAAATAAATCCAATAGATTTTTTTCGAAACTGAAAAATTAAACTTAGAATACTCTCTCCGGCTACGCCGTAGAGAATATATGTTACAAGTTTCGAAAGAAGCATAATGTTAAAGTTAAGTACTTTTTTACCGGTTTTGAAAGTCGTTTTGTATTTTTAATTTAGAATCATTTTTTTTGGATTTCAGTTATTGAAAAGTTAATTTTTTTCATATCTTCGTCCCAGCTATTTCCAAGGTAGTCATGCAGTATAACTTTAACGTTATAATTTTTTACAATATCATGTATAACGTTTAAACATTCAACCATTATTTCTTTAGGATTACCAAATGATTGCTGCCCTATTCTTGTAACATGTAATTCAATTTGCTTATTTTGCTTAATTGACTTTATAACTGCAATCTGTGCTGAAGCTTTGTATTGAGCAACAACTAAGACTTTGCAAATTTCTTTAAAATTTTTGGTGCGTTCATCCTTTTGTTCCCAATCTATTGAGTGCCCCTGAAACGAGGGTGCGGCCAAGAACAGTTGAAATTGTTTATGACCATTTTCACAAACAACCCATTGTGAATTTAATCCTAGATTCATAATATTATCTGTTATGTGATTTTTAAGTTTCTGTAAACCACCAGTTGATCCAATATTGTAAAGTTCAAGATATCCGTTATTGTATATATTACCATTTATGTGGCATTTATCCAGAATTCCTTTAATGGCATCTGGCAATTTGCCTTTTAAATAAGCGGCTTCACGATGCTTCGTAGAAATGACATCTTGTAAAGAACATCTTGGTCCTTGGGTATGATCATCAATAAACCAGTTTTTAACAGGAGAAAAACGATTAGATGTACTTTCTAATGCATTAAACTGACTTGCAACTTGAACTACTGCACCATCGTTTGCATGCTGATAAAGATCTAGTGCATCAATGTTTGGCATTTTAAAAAAGGTAGCTTTTGAACTTGAATTGTAATTTTTTATTTTTTCATTATACAAATCATCTATTTGTGACAGAGTAAATTGCTTTATTGGTAAATCTCCGTTATCAACAGCCTCATCGAGTTTTTTTTCAAATTCAGTAGGCTTATTATTCATTGAACCTCTATCTGAAGATACTATTGGACAACAAGAAACATGTAAAAAATTATTAAAATATTTTTTAATTTCAGAGTTTAACTTAATTGTTTTTAATAAATTATTTAGTTTAAGTATATTTTCGGATATTATTTCGCCATTTATATATTCATCAAGACTTTCTATTTTTCTTTGATGGTAAAACTTATAACCACTTTTTTTAAAAAACTCTTCAACTTTAAGATTTAAAGATTTTAATAAGGCTTTGTTTTTTAATTTTTTATCTTCCACATTTTTATTTTTTAAGTATTTAATATATAAAGAAGATAATATAGCTACAGGGACTACTGCTGAAATAGCATACATAGGCCAGAATTTTTTCACATACTCGTAAAATTTAGATTTACTTTTATTATCATTTTCATTATGTTTACATTCTGTTAACATTTTATATACCTCCATCATATCTTCTTATGATGAATTAATTATATCTAAAATTCGTAAAATTGTCAAGTAAATTTTGAAAAAAATTATTGCTAAAAAAAGATAGTGAATTGCAACAATTCTCTCCAGCGCCGCCGGAGAGAGTTTGCCAAATTTAATTTTTCAGTTTCGAAAGAAATGTAATACATATTACTGGTTTCAAAAGGAGTTTAATCAAAAAATTAAAATTCTTGATAACATTGGATTTCAAGGAATAAAGTTCCATGAAAATTCTGAAATCCCAAAAAAAAATTTAAAAAAATTCAAAAAATTAACTACTTCGGATAAACTCGAAAATGGAGACAATTTTCTATAAACCTATTTTATCCACTTTCATCAATACAATTTTTTGAATATTTTTAAATTTATTGCAAATTATAAACGTTAGATTGATAAGGAGGTTTTTATGGCAAGTTTTAATGTTAAACGTCGTAGTTTTTATATTTCACTGGGTGTTTGTATTTTAGCAATTAGTGCGGCAGGATGGTCAACTTATAAAAGTATAAAAGAATTTTCCGATTCAAATCGAGATAATAGCCAAATTATACGTACCAAAAGGAAAAAATCTGCGGAAGAAATTCCTAAAAAAAAATTTAAAAATATAGCAAATAATTTCCCAGAAATTAAGCCTGCTGCCACAAATGAAGAAAATTTAAAAGAAGTTTCGGCAAAAGTTGCAAGCCCTGATTTTATAATTCCAATCAAATATTCAAATCGCACAAATTATAATGATGATTTAGAATATTCCGAAGAATTTGGCGATTGGCGAACAAGTGATGGCATAGAACTTACTGGTACACCAAATGCACCGGTTTCAGCAATAGCAAATGGAAAAATTGCAGAAATTTTCGAGGATCCAAATTATGGTACAACTGTAAAAATAATTCATGAAGCAAGTGATGGCAGCGAATTAGTGGCCTACTATTCAAAATTAGACCCCAGAAGCATAATTTTAAAAAAAAATGATGAAATTAAACAAGGGCAAAACTTTGCTAAGATAAAGGGTGAAAGTATGCATTTTATGATTCAAATAAACGATAAATTTGTAGATCCTATTAAAATTTTAGGTATAGAATAATTTTTATTTAATCAAAATCCCTCGGTTAAACCGAGGGTTAAGTTTTAATCTTTAAATAAAAACTAAAACTCTTGACTAATATTGCTAAAATCGGATAGATAATAATAATTAATAAAATTATATCCGTGTACAAATATAGCAACACAAAGCACTTATGTCATTTTCTCCGGAGGCGCTGGAAAGACATCTTTACCGAAAAGAATCTTCTGGCTTAATCTTTTACAGAAAATACACTACTTTCGATATTGCAAGTGCGCAACCAATTTCCCACTTTCGGAAATGCTAACAACAGGACCAAGCAATTCTAAACAGTAAACAATTGAGTTCAACGTTACGCTAATTTTACCACCACTAACGGCTATCTTTTTTGCATCTTTTATATTTATTTATTACTTTTAATAACCTGTAATAAATCTTTTAAATTGGATTTTTGAGCTTCTGTAAGCCCAGAATTTTCTCCTTTTATTTTGCTTAATACTAACATCAATTCAGCATAATATTTTATATTTAACTTTTTAACAATTTCTAAATCAAAATCTACCAATTCATCATTATTAATTTCTTTCATATAAGTTTCATGTTCTTTGCTAATATCCTCAACAGTTTCTAAATTCTTTATCACACCACTGTCACCACCTGGCTTTGCTTTGTCAATAATAAAACAGAAAATTTTATAAAAAATTAAAATTTCAAATTGAGCCCGACAAAACTTTGGATGAATTCACATTTTTAAAAGAGCTTCAAACTCGGTTTTGGTAAGTAGTATTGTCATTTCTTTCATTATTTTGGTAAGACAATCACCACCAAGAATTAGTTTTTTTAGTAATTTCAAACTTATCGCATTTTTGAAGTATACGTAATTCAGCATGGCCCACATCAAGGATGTATATCCACATAAACTGGGAGAGTTACACCAACGATTTCCTGAAGAATTTCTCTTGCCAGAAACGTTGGCTTCATTTCAATCTCCGAAGGTAATACTTTAGAAATTACCGGTTGTGATGACGACAAAACTACATTTTCTCCTTTCAAACTATTCATTGCACTAATCGGTACATTTATTGCACGGCTATTAAAAACATTGCAATACCTGATCTTAGTATTTTTTTGGTACGAAGTACGATAAGGGGCATGAAAAAAGCCAATAAAAATAAGGCTTCTGAGCCACTTAC
>CAMNDS010000043.1 GCA_946535695.1 uncultured Clostridia bacterium
AATATAAAGATGAAATAAAAAATAAATTAATTATTTTACTTACATATATCTTATTAGTAATGGGGGCTAATCAAGAAAATTCGACAGAATTTGTAGATCATTGGAAAAAAGAAATTAGAAGTTTTATTAGAAGTTTATGTATAAAGAAACTAAAAACAAAAGATACATATCAAACAAGAAAAACACATATTTCAGATATATTAATTAGACAATATGAAATTGATACAGAAGATGATTATATATGGGAATTATCTCATAAATTAAATTTAGAAGGATATGATTTAGATGAGGACAATATTTATAATGAATTTATAAATTTATGGCATAAATTTCAAGATGAATATTTGAATGATTTAATAGATGTAATTGCAGATAAAGATTTTGAAAAAATTAAAATATTTGTAAATAAAATTTAGGGTTGTTGGCAGATGTGGTCATTGCACTTGACTGAAAATCAAGAGGACTCCGATCGTAACGGGGACAGCCCACAGTTTTATAACTAAATAAAATCTGTTTTATAACTAAATAAAATAAGACCGAGATTGAGAATTTTATTTAGAAACTCTAAGATAATAATTCATATAGACGTATATGATAATAATTATCAATTTACTCGAGAGTTATCTACTTAATTAAGGCGCCTTATAACTACTATTTTTAGTAGAATGTTAATTAAGGAGGATTAGGAGAGTTTTTTTTTATTTTTATTAAAAAAATAGTATATTATGAGAGATATTAAAACTTATATTAATGAATCAGTTACAATTAATGAAGCTATGACAGATAGCACAAAAACTTCAATATTAGAAATTGCACAAGATTTAGAAGAATATTTATCACAAATTATTCCTTCATTAAATGATAAATGGAAAAAATGGTTTAAAACATCATTTACAAGTTCTGATTTAAATGAGATTTATAATAATTGTTTAGATGTATCATTAGTTGAATGGAGAGGTCGTCAGACAAGATCTGGTTGGGAATCTGGAATATTTGATAGATATAAAAGTTATTATAGAGAAGATACTAAAGAAACTATTAAAGAACTAAATAATGAATATAATGTAAGATATCGATATAATATGATCTTTTCAACATGTTGTGAATATTTAGAAGGTTGTGGATACGATGATCCAGCAGTACAATGGAAGAAAAGAGATTTTGTATGTGCATCCACAGCTATGGAATTTGTTATAAATAAACTAAAATAATAAACATATAAGTTGGAATACACACAAAGAAGATTGATTCGACTCCTTAGTGTAACGGTTAGCATGCTTTGTGAATCTTGCAAGATTCCAACTTTTATATTACTCCAAGGAACTTGAGTATAAACAAGATGTTGGGGCCCTATGAGGAGTATATAAATAACAGAAGGGTCCACCACGGGATGTATGCCGGTAATTGGTTTAACCGTCCTCACTTGGAATGAGGTTTATGCAGGTTCGAGTCCTGTCATCCCGACAATATTATTGGATCCTATGAGGAGTATATATATTCTGAAGAAACAAAAAATAAAATTAAAAAAACCCGTAAACATATTACACAAAAACAAAATAAATTATCAGAATTAAAACTTGTATCTGAATTAATAGAAAATAATAAATATTGTTTAATTTAGATAATTATCAATATAATGACAAATATGTAAATATTAATACTTTAATATTACATAAATGCACATGTTGTAATAGAGAGTTTTATGGACGAATTACCAAATATGGTAATTTTGTAAATACTAAACAATGTTGCGATAAATGCCAATTAGAAAATAATAAACAACAAGCATCATTACAAAGACGAAAAGAAATTCAAAATGGAACGTTTCAAGGATGGGCAACTCGAAATATATTAAGTTATCCTGAACAATTTTGGATAAATGTTTTAAAAAATAATAATATTGAATATATTCCAAATAAACCTATCAAACAAGAAAATAATATATCTAACTATTTTTCAGATTTTTATATTGAACATAATGGAAGAAAAATTGATTTAGAAATTGATGGTAAACAACATTTATGGGAAGATAGAAAAGAACATGATAAATTAAGAGATGAATATATAAAATCAAAAGGAATAGAAGTTTATAGAATACCATGGAATGAAATTAATTCAGAAAATGGTAAACAATTAATGAAAGAAAAAATAGATAAATTTATTAAATATTATAATGATTTAAATTAAGTCATCTCTACTTTTGGAGAAAGCAACCTGCAAGGAGTAGGGACTGCCTGCTAAGCAGATCGTTCAATTTATTTGGATTGAGGTCGGAACTCAGCTTCTCCGCAACAGATAATATTATTTTTAGAATTTTAAGAAAATTTTGAATTTTCTACGAATATATCTATATTATTTATGTATGGTAGTTAACATAAAAAACATCTGTAATTAAAATATAGTTAAGATGAAGACAAGAGATTTTCTTTCAAAAGTAATGAATATGGTAACAGATAATCCTGAGATATTGGATATGGATGTTAAATTTCCTTGTGATGGTGGATGTAGAACATTACCTGTTTCTTACATATATATAGAAGATGACACATTAATATTAGATTGCTGAATCTTAAAATCAGCTGGCGGCCTCTCTGAAAAGTTCAGAGTTGTAATTCAAAAAAATAAAAAAATAAGAGTTATGACAAAGAAATTTTGGAATGATTGGCAAAAACGAATAGGTGAGACAAAAAACATTTATTTGGCTCATATAATAACAAATCCAAATAATGGATGTACTTATTATTATTCAGTTCTGTCAAATGTATATGGGGATGATAAGATTCTAAAAACATCTTTTCATGGAGATACAGTTGATTTGATTATTGAAAGACATGGATGGGCAAATGGACACCATATAGTAGAAAATGAATATTTGACATTGAATCGTGTAGATATCGAAACTGTAGAATTTTAAATATTAATATTTTATAATATTTTATGGAAAAACTAATTATAGAAAAATATTTTTCAGAATTGAATAATATTTTGTTTAATAAAAGTATTTCCTCTATATATGAACATCAAGATGAAGTTAAAAAACTAATTAATAAAATATATCAAGAAGGTTATTCTGAAGGATATAGAGATTGTTCAAGAGATAATGAGGATATTAAATATGAATATTAACAAAATATAAAAACTGAAATTAGAATTTCGTTTTTCAAAATAAAATGACATTAATAGAGGTGAGTTCAGTATCAAATGAAGTCATGAATTCAGATATGTAGGGCTCTTACTGGGAATGGTGTAAAGGTTGACGAGCATACTATTAAACAACTATAGAAAGTCGCGAATTTTTATAGGGTCATTTTTAAATATTGGGCTGTAGCTCAGTTGGTTAGAGTGACACACTGATAATGTGTAGGTCCCGAGTTCAAATCTCGGCAGCCCAACCAAAATTTGCCACTGTACGTTAATAGCATACGTTTGGAAACTCGCCTGAGAAAACAGGAAAAATCCGAGTGAAGGTTCGATTCCTTCGGTTGCACAAAATTGGCGTGATAGCTCAGTTGGTTAGAGCGCATGATTCATACTCATGAGGTCGAACGTTCGATTCGTTCTTACGCTACGATAATTATTTTTAATAAAGAATAATGATGAATAATGAGGAATATATCATATTTTATAAATGAAAAATTAAAGTTGAATAATCAATCAAAATTAAATGTTAATAAGTCAGATATATCAAAAATAAGATTTGATTTTTATTTTACATTAGATGATTACGATGAAAAAGAATATTATAAAGAACAATTTTATAATGCTTTTAAGAAATGGCCACAGAAAGATCTTGATGCAATAAAATCAATTATGGTTATTTATCATGAAAAATATGATGGTGTTACTGTGGCATACGGAATAAAAATTAAAATTGACTCAAAACAATATTCAGTAGCATTTTTTGAATCAACTGATAATCATTTTGAAGTTACAAATAAACAAAATATTTCAAACGTAAATTGGTTAGATCCTCATAATAATATTATTGAATGTTTTATAGATCAAATTTATAAAGATAATTGGCAATCTTAAATAATCTTATTGAATGTTTTTGATAATTGATAAAAATTGATAAAAATTGATAAAAATTGATAAAAATCGCGTCATTGGTGTTTAATGGCTAGCATATGGCGCTTCCACCGCTAAGGTACGTGTTCGAATCACGCATGACGCTCAAATACGATACGTAGTTTAAAATATGAGTTTGAGCCGTAGATGTAGTGTTACATCCATGTTCTTGAAAATAAAAGAAATGAATAAACCATATTAAAACTTCATTTGATGACTATAGGATGAGAAGTTATCGTTACTCATTAAAAAAGAGACCTCCTATATAGAATGAAGATAATGCTCCCATAGTTCAACGGAATTAGAATACAGCACTACGGATGCTATGATGAGGGTTCGAATCCTTCTGGGAGTACACAAACTTTGAAACGTTTCAAATGAGGAACAGTGGCGTACGGCCTCAGTGTTGTAATGTACATTGCAATGTAATAAATCCTTCGGCGCCTCCATGTGGGTATCATACTAATAGGTTGAGGTGGTCACCCTCTCAAGGTGAAGATATGGGTTCGAATCCCATTACCCATACTTAGCGCGGTGGTGAAATTTTATTGCTAATACTTTGGTCGTTGTTCTTCCGTTAAGGATAGTGTAGATACAGAGTTACTTCAATTATGGTTTACACACTTTATTTTGGTTAAAGATTATGTTGGTTCGAGTCCAACCCGCGCTACTATTTTTATATGGAGGGTTATTTGCAATAGTGAACAAGTCTTACAAAGATCTATGAGATACTATTCATTATGAAGTAAAACATATGGGTCCTGATAATAATAAGACACCCTCCACCACGCGATATTCGTATAAAAGTTATTATATCTGCTTGCCATGCAGAAGACCTCGGAGCGTTACCGGGATATCGCTCAATTATATTTTTATATAAAATTTATGCAGTCAATTCAATCATTTGTTTTTGAACGTCTAAAATTGAATTTAGATAGTAAGATTAAAAAAGATGATATATGGTATTTTGTTGTGCCAGGATATTCACATGACGATAAAACTTTTATAGAATTAAAGAAAACATATTCAAAATCATATATTAATGGAAGTAAAATCACCAAGATGGCTTTTTATTTAATAAAAAAGAATATGAATATTTTAAATCTAATATAAAAAGATCTGTATATAATGAATTATGGATATGGATTGTTCCTAAAGATAAAGTAGAAAATTTTGCAAAAAATTGGCATGATGCAATTCTAAATTATGATGATCTTAAAAATATAAAAGCTCTTTATTGAAAATAAATATAAAATAAATGAATTACATTTTATAGGTCAGTGCTCGAGTGGTTGAAGAGGACGGTCTCCAAAACCGTTAGAGTTTATCTCTCACGTGGGTTCGAATCCTTCCTGGCCTGCTAATTTACCTCTATAGACAAACTGGTATAGTCAATGGTCTCAAACACCATGCTTAATTGCGTCTCGGTTCGAATCCGAGTAGAGGTACTAATATATGGGAAGGAAAAAGATACAATTAAAACCAAAATCAAATTTAGGTATGAATAGAGAATTGCCTATGTGCTATAATTGCGTATTTTGGCAAAAAGATGGTTGGTGTACATGGTATGAAGATCATTATGATTATAATCACCAATGTAAATCAAGAAAATTTTTTAGATATTCTTTAGATTTACCTTACAAAAATAATTATTATTAATTAATAAATATAACAATATCAAATGCAAAAGACGTATACATATAAACAAATAATATTAGCCCAATTATTAGATTGGATTATAAATGATTATGTGTTATATGATGACCACTTGTAATGAGATATTAAAATATAAATATAATATAAATATAGTTTATAAGTGGTTAGGATTGAAAAATCTTAACCATTATTTTTTTAAATAAAATGATAAACAATTTGAATATTTAATAAACTGTACTATATTATAATTATAAATTATTAAACATGGTTCTTTGAAATATTGATACAATAAAATATAAAATGTTGGAAGAGGTTAGGTGAAAAACCACTTTCAATGGGATACTAAATATTCCAGCGAAATAGTTCAGTAATAATAGACGGACCTGCCCGAAACGGTCGATAATCCGAGCAACAGAATTTCCAATATTATATTAAATTATAAAATATACCCTTGGTAGCTCAGTTGGTTAGAGCAGCTTATATTGTTAAATACTTTGGTCGCTGTTACTCTTATATAGATGTTGTAGATTAGAGTTACTTCAATTTTTAATGCCTGGTAAGCAGCGGGTCGTGGGTTCGAGCCCCACCCAGGGTATTAATTTGCCGGAATGGGACAGTGGTCGACTCCGCTTGACTTGTAATCATGATCCGTAAGGACACGTCAGTTCGAATCTGACTTCCGGCTCTTATGGGGATATCATATAGAGGTTTAGTATGCTACCCTTACAAGGTAGTCACTCCAGTTCGAATCTGGATAGTCCCACCAATATTAAATAGCAAATTATATAACAAATTAAATAACATTAAAATTAACTAAATTTATTAATTATGAAGAAGAATTTTTATTGTGTACCTTCTATTAAGGTAATGAATGTTGATCTTGGATCTTTTATGGCTGGTTCAGCAGCTGACATGGTTGGAGAAACTGGCGCTGAAAACATGCCGTTTCTTTAATTTTTAAATTGGTTCTTTAAGAACCAATATGGTCTCTTGGTTGAATGGTTTACAATACCGCTCTGTCACGGCGTGTGGTACGGGTTCGAATCCCGTAGGGACCGCAAAAAATGCTCCGTTAGCTCAGAGGCAGAGCAAATGACTGTTAATCATTAGGTCGGGATATCGTAATT
>CAMNDS010000044.1 GCA_946535695.1 uncultured Clostridia bacterium
ATTTAATCAAGAAAAAAGTCGAAAAATTTTTTTTATTTTACTAAAAATTTTGTATTTTCCAAAATATTAATAAAAAGCCAACTATTTTTTTTCCTGACTCGTACCAAAAATTTGAAAAATAGTAGTTTTAAAAAATAAATTGATGAGTAACAACCCCAGCTGGTAACCACCAAAATTTTTGTCTTGAACTTCTTGATTAATTATACTATCTTTAATTTTTTGATCCGTCTCGGAAGAATCATATAACTCTTTAATTGGTTTTAAATCATCCTCATTAAGACGGCAATTATTTTTTTCAAGTTCAGGTTCATCTTGTTGTGCTTCGATATTTTTATAACTGCTAAAATCCATATTTTTTAGGTTAATGGAAAGATCGCCAAAGTAATTTTTTATTCCATTTTTAACGCTTTCATCTCCAATAATAAAATTATTAACAAGATAATTAAAACGTTTTTCTTGATTCCTAATACCACTTTCGCTTTTTAAAAAATCTTTATCAATTAAACCATCGATTAAAAGCCACCTTGCCAATGCAGCATTGCCTTTTGCAGCATACTCTAAAATTTTTTCGGCAAGCCAATTTTTCGCTTCACCTTTATTTTTTATACCTTGTTTCAATATACTTAAAATTTCGCTTAAAATACTACCAAAAAATTCCATATCCTTATCGTTACTCGTAGGAACAACAGATAAAACAAGATACTTTAATATAAGTGTAAGCTCATCATCGGTAATTTTGTTCATATCATATTTCATTAATTTGTCTAAAAATTTAATAAAATAATATCTAGGACTGAATTCCCACTTTTTAGGTTTAGTATTAAACTGTCTACGCAAAAATTTTATAGCTTCAATATTGCTGACAATGTTGTCAGAACCCTTTTTAAAAGAATTTACAATCGTCTTTGCCACATAACCACCAAATACGCCGGTAGCTAAAAGTGATGAGGCTTTAACAATTGTTTTGATTCTGCCTTCTTTGGAAGAAGCATCAATAATTAATACCTTTTTAGCATTATTATTTTGATGACTATTAATAATCTGCATGTTTACCCTCCACCCCTTTAAAATTCTAAACAATTTCCCATAAATTTACAGCAACTTCAGTGCTAAAAGCACCTTATCAATTATAACATTAAATATCTAAATTTGCAACGTATTTTGCATTTTTTTCGATAAATTCGCGTCTTGGTTCAACTTTTTCGCCCATAAGAGTGCTGAAAACCTCATCAGCTTGCGCTGCATCTTCGACCGACACCCTAAGCATAGTCCGGGTTTCGGGGTTCATAGTAGTCTCCCAGAGCTGTTCGGAGTCCATCTCGCCCAAGCCTTTATAGCGCTGAACTTCGGAAGAACCGCCGATTTCTAAAAGAATTCTATCACGTTCTTCATCCGAAAAAGCGTAAAAATGCTGTTTGAGTTTAGTAATTCTATAAAGTGGCGGTCTTGCAATATATACATAACCATTTTCGACTATCTTTTTCGCAAATCTAAAAAAGAAAGTTAACAATAAAGTTCTAATATGCGAGCCGTCCACATCAGCATCGGCCATAATTATAATTTTATGATATCTTAATTTTTCAATATCTAAATCACTGCCAATTCCGCAGCCCAGAGCTGTTATAATCGGCATTAATTTTTCATTTACGTAAACTTTTGCAAGTTGCGCCTTTTCAACATTTAGCATTTTTCCCCAAAGTGGGAGTATTGCCTGAAATTTGCGGTCTCTACCGCCTTTTGCCGAACCTCCTGCCGAGTCACCTTCGACTATATAAATTTCGGTTTCTTCAGGATTTTTCGACTGACAATCGGCTAATTTTCCTGGGAGCGAAGCAGATTCCATTGCATTTTTTTTTCTAACAAGTTCACGCGCTTTATGAGCTGCCTCGCGCGCCTTGGCAGACGCCAGAATTTTTTCCATTATCGCTTTTGCAGAATTCGGATTTTCTTCGAAATACAATTTTAATTTTTCATAAACAACTTTATCGACAAAGCCTTTAACTTCGGTATTGCCAAGTTTTGATTTAGTTTGACCCTCAAACTGTGCTTCTTTCATTCTGATATTTATAACAGCACATAGGCCCTCGCGAACATCGTCACCGATAAAATTTTTATCATCATCTTTTAAAATTTTAAATTCTCTTGCATAGTTATTCACAACTCGAGTCAAAGCCGATTTAAACCCATCTTCGTGTGTTCCACCATCATTTGTATGAATATTATTAACAAAAGATAAAATAAGTTCATTATAACTCGAATTAAACTGCAGCGCGGCTTCAAAATAAGTTGCTATTTCGTTATTTTCAGCGCTAAAAGTTATAACGTCATCATGAACAGCGTCAAGCGCTCTACGGTTGCGTAAAAAATCAACAAAACTGACTACTCCACCATTATATTTAAAAACTTCGATTTTAGATTCTTCCTGCCTTTTATCAATCAAATCAATTTCAAGCCCAGCATTCAAAAAGGCCTGCTCACGAAGCCGTGTTGCAAGAATCTGAAAATCGTAATCTTTAACATCTTTAAAAATATCTTCGTCAAATTTAAATAAGATTTCGGTCCCATGGGAATCAGAACAATCTGAAGAGGTTAAATCAGAAACTATATTTCCTCTTTCAAACTTTTGCTCATAAACTTTCTCTCCATCAAAAACACGAACTTGCAAAAAACTTGAAAGCGCGTTTACAACTGAAGCCCCAACCCCGTGCAATCCTCCAGAGACTTTATAGCCACTTCCCCCAAATTTCCCACCAGCATGCAAAACAGTAAAAACCACGGTGACAGCAGGAATTCCAAGCTTTGGATGAATTCCAACCGGAATTCCACGACCATTATCGCGAACTTTTATTACATTTTCGGGCAAAATTTCTACGATTATTTTATTACAAAACCCTGCTAAAGCTTCGTCAATCGAATTATCAACAATTTCATAAACCAAGTGATGAAGTCCTTTAGAACCAGTGGAACCTATATACATACCTGGGCGTTTCCTTACAGCTTCCAGACCTTCTAAAACTTGAATCTGACTGGCACCATACTCCAAATCAATATCACTCACAAGCACTCCAAAAATTAAAATTTATAATCCGAACCAATGCAAATACTCAGCAATATTAAGCAAAATAACCAAAGCGAACATCATAATCGCAATAAATCTAGTCCATCTTGCCAAAAACGCATCTATAACCCTGCTTTTGTTTTTGTTAAGATACGAATCTGCACCACCACCGGTAATAATTCCACCCATGCTTTGCTCTTTACCTTCTTGAAAAAGAACGACTGCAACTATTACAATACTAAAAATTATAATAAGAATTCCCATAGTAATTTCAAAAGCTGTCAAAATAACCACCATCCAATTATTGTTTATTTTTTGATTTTTGCGAAGACTGCCTATCAAGCCAAACAGAAGCTAAATCTAATGCCTCGAATAAGCTATCTTTAACGCTAAACTTAAATGGCCTAAACACATTGCCGCGCGAAGCAGCTAAAGTTCCTACCAGACCAACCGATACTTTATTGGGTTTAAAATTTTCTTCGTTTCTCGAATCTATGTGCAAAAAGGCTATATTAGGCTCCGAAATATTGCCGTAAAAAAAATCATCCTTGCACCTGACCAAACGCCTGCCTCTATAACTTAAAACTGCTTCATTTTCCACCATAGCTCCTCCCTTTGAGAACATTATACTGAAAAACAAATCCAAAATCAAATGATATTAGCAAAAAATTTTTGCTGCTAACTTTAGAAAAACTGGAACTTTTTCAAAACTAATAAACTTTACAAAAAAGCCAAACCTACAAACTTCTCCGGCGCTGCCGGAGAGAACACCAGTTACTTATTTTTTTTCAATATGTACATCTTACATAACGTGTCACTTCGTTATTAACCAACTCAGAAAAATGTAACATACTATTGTCAAGCTCAAACCACATGTTATAATATTTGCCTTCTTTTTTAATTACTATTGTTGGTGCAAATGCATTCCTAAATTCAAATTCTTCTTTTCCAAGACTAAGTTCGCCAGTAAATACACCAGAAAAAATTTTAATAATGTCAACAAACTCCTTTTTATTTTCATTATCTAATGGTTTAATAGAATAGTCTTTGTTATAATTTTCTTCCACTTTTTCATAATTAACTGTTTTATAACAAATCTTTTTCTTGTTATCGGTAGCAATAATGATATTAATATTTTGATAATTCAACATTTGATTTTTTAAACGTCGAACTATTGTATTAACTTCTTTATAAGTAAGATTACCATTCGCGTCCTCAAATTCGTCACTCGCTCGTTTTGCGATTTTTTCTTTGATATGATTAATGTTAGATTTAGCATTTTGTTCCAATTCGCCTTTTTTTAAATTAACATTAAATACTTCATTATTAAGCGGCTGTTTGAATTTATCATTTTTATCATTTACATAATTACCCTTTTGAACTTTTGGGTTCAAATGTTTATAATTAAGTGGCGCTTTATCATCCTTTTTAATAACTTTTCCAAAGTAGTCAATCGCTTTTTTAAAGGTGTATTTCCCTAACATAGGGTGATTAACAAGACCGGTATCGCCCAAAACTTCGTTTGTAACAACATACGTGCTGGCTAATAATAACGCTAAAATTCCAACTTTTTTGCCTATACACATACCTTTGTTTTTGTCTAGCTTTCTAACATCATTTTTAGCCATACCACTGCTCAAATGGTTTGGCGATACTGTCATTGCCGAAGTTTTATTACCCAAAAACGATGCACACGCAAGTGCAATCGCAATTTTTTTCTGCCCAAATTTATTCATAAAAAACACCCCTATTAATTTGAATCTAAAGCTTGAAATACCTCGAAGCACTCTTGAAGCATTATTATCATTATTATTTTAATTATAAAATGTAAAAATCAATTTGTCAAGAGAAAAATAATGGAATTACTAAAAAATTAAGCATTTTAGACGTATTTTTACCTGCTATGACAAGCTCGATTCTGTTTTTCTTTTCTTTATTCACTTCGCTTTAATTTTTGATTCTCTGCTTCGTGTTAACAGGCCCTAAGTTAAAGAATTCTTTCCAGCGACTCCAGGAAGAAGCATTGGTCTTTACTTTTTTCAGTAATAATACCCATTGATAAATGTGAATATAATTTATCACTATTGCATTCGAGGTATTATTTTGTATATCATAAGTTCAAAAATTAAATTCCAAAAAATTTTTATTGCAATTTTGGCCATTGTTTTAATTTCATTTGCAGTATTTTTTATTATGTACCGCAATAAAAAAGTTTCGATAAACGCCGAGGAAAATAAAAAGTTTATAAAATATGTCGAATTTAATCCTACTTATAAAATTTTAAAAGAAGCAATGAATGAAGATATAAAATCACGTAATTCGAGTGAAAATATCAAAATCGACTGGATTAAAATTTTAGCTTATTTGGCCACTAAATATGGTGGTAAATTTGATAAATATAAAGATAATGATATTAAAAATTATATTGAAAAAGTAAAAAATGGTGAATTTCCCGAACAAGAACTTGAAAATCAAAAACTTTTTAATTATTATCTCGAGGCTTATGGCACGATACTGAAAGATTTTTTAGGCGAATTTGAATATAAAAATAAAAATGGCGAAACTGTTAAAACTTACGGTCTAAAAGCACGCTGCCCGATTGCCAAAGGCTATCCGTTCCATCACTATGATGATTTTGGTGCGCGTAGAACTTTTGGCTATTCAAGACCTCATTTGGGGCATGATATGTTTTGTTCAATCGGAACTCCTGTTGTTGCAGTCGAGGACGGTTACGTCGAAATCATGGGCTGGAATCGTTTTGGTGGCTGGCGAATTGGTATTCGAACACATGACAAAAAAAGATACTGGTATTACGCGCATTTAAGAAAAGATAAACCATTTCATCCAAGTTTAAAAGAAGGCGCTGAGGTACACGCGGGTGATATCATCGGCTATGTTGGGCGTACGGGTTATAGCGATAAAGAAAATGTTAATAATATCAAGCGCAGCCACTTGCACGTGGGGCTGCAACTAATTTTTGACGAGTCCCAAAAGGACTCGCCAAATGAAATTTGGATTAATTTGTATAATATAACTAAGATTTTGGGGAATCTTTACTAAAGTTCCAATTCTCCATTAGTTTATCTAATTTCTTGGCTTGTTCATTTATTTCCTTATTATTTGGGAATATTTCTTTTGTGCTATTTATAAGTTCTTTGACTTGAATTTGCCTTTCTAATTTTTCTACATTTTCTTTATCTCCTAAGTATTGGTAAAGTTCTAACTCTTCTTTTAAAAGCTCCTGCTTTTGTTTTTCATCCTTTGGATTATTTTGTACTTGATTAATAATTTCGTCTATATTTATTAAATTATTTTTTAATTTTGTGTCTTTGATAGATGTTTGAACCCCAGCTAAAAATTTTTTTGCTCCATCCATTGCAGCTTCACTGGTTTCTAATTCAGGATTTTCCTCATTCTCGTCACCTTCACCTTTACCTTCAATTCTACTTAAATCAATTGAACAGACTTTTCTCATTCTATTACGTAGCTTCTTTGCTGCCTGAATCGGACTTTTAGAATAGCCTTTCATATTAACGTACATTTCTTTTGGGAGTTCGTTATTTTTACCGTTAGATGCCGCGTAGATAAATTTTAGTAAAATTCTTTGAAAAAGTGTTTTTGCATTTAAACTTATTAAATTGCCAAAGTCGGCTAGTACAAGAGGTAATATGGTAATATCAATTTTAAGCGTATCTTTAATAACTTGGTACAAACTTTTTGCATCCCCAAATATTTTTCTTACCTCGTCTGGCGTCATCT
>CAMNDS010000045.1 GCA_946535695.1 uncultured Clostridia bacterium
ATTTTTTTCGGCTGGAGTATACAAACCACCGGCAACAGAATCGAGCATTTTTTCATTTTTAAGTTTTTTATACATGAAAATCAACTCCCGTAATGTGTATTTGCACTAATTAGCAAAACCAAGCAATGCAATCAGTATCTTATTATTTATAACAGCAATTTCCTCCAATTTTCAATTTGCAACAATACAATAATTAAATTATATCAATATCACTAAAAAAAATCAAATTCACTAACAAAAAACTTTTTCGATAAGTTTACGATTGCATTGCATACCAAAAATGAAAATTGCTATTTAGACGCTAATTCGCAACTTTCTTTAAAATAATCAATCTTATTTAAATCAGCAAGCTCACTTTTCATTATAGATACAAGTATTTCGCATTCTTTTTTCTGTTCTTTACTTTTAAGCGCTTTTACATCTTCTGGATTAGTTGCAGCCAAAGTGCGTTTTTCCATGGTTTTAGGACATAGGCACCATATTGTTTCCTTACTTAGCACTTCGCTTAAACTTCTAGTTTTTTTTACACCTTTAAGGTTAGATAAACCTTTAGTATTTTCATCGTTTTCTGAATCTAAGACATTTGAATCAAAACTTTTTGTTTTATTAATTTTGCCACGTGCCCAAAATATATTTTTAGTTTTGAAAAATTTTTCTGCTTCGTTGCTCATTAAAATTTTATAAGGATACAAACTAAGATAATTTCCCTTCATTGGAACGTTACTATCTTTTTTCATCAATTTTTTACCTAAGGCAGTTTGTTTAAAACTTGGAAAATCTGGTTTTTCTTGACTTAATTCACTTTTTGCAACAAAAGTAAATTCTTTATTATTAACATCAAAAGCAATGCAAATATCATTTTGTTCCATCATTTTTGCAACAGTCACATGAATTCCCAAGTAAACTCCATCCTTTTTGGTTTTAAGAACGCGACCGCTATAGCCTAACTTGACTTCTGCCATAATAATCACCTCACAATTTTAATTTAAGGGCTAAGCCCTTATGTATAATAGTACATAATAAATATAAAAAGTCAATTTTTTTTGTTAAATTATCCGAATAAAATACAGGAAAATAAGAGGTAACGTCGAATTATCTTTTAAAAAATTATAACCAATTTCTCCTAAAACTTAAGTTAATCTAGGCCTTGTTAACATAAAGTAAGGGATTAAAAATAAAAATTTAATCATTTTCAGGTATTCTAAAAGTATATCTACGACAGTGGTATTGTTTTGATAGGTAGTTGACACTAATTTCTTTATTCTTTGTAAAATCCAGATATATTTTAATATCGTTACCAAAATCAAAACCAAAATAGTCTCCCTTGTTGCCTGAAATTAAGAATTCAGTTAATTTAATATTACCAGAAAGGCAATCTTTTAAATTATTAAAAATAGTATCAAACGAAAGTATTTTTTCAGCTTTGGCTTTATCTTTGACTATTGTATAAGAAGGATTTGGTCCACCTTCCTTATTGTGTGAAAATTCGATAAAATTTTTATCAAAAAAATCTCTATCATCCATTAATTTTTTGAACTTCTGAATATTTGTACGCAACTTTTTTTCATTTTCTGGTTTTAATCTTAGAAAATCCATATTATTTTCTTTAGCACGTGTTATAGCTTGTTCTATAACTTTTTCATTATTATCTTTAAACTTTGATTTTACTGAGTTTTTGATGATCAAAAATGCACTTCCAGCGAGAACCGTCGTAAGTATAGCAATTACTGTACCTATTTCTACCTTCCGTGCTGTAATTATGTTTTTAACGCCATGAATTTTTGGGCCTTGCGGTTTTGTTACATCTCTTTGATTTTCCGCCGAAGTTCTTCCACCAACAACAGACATACACGCCGTTAAAATCGCCAATTTAATTTTAAAATTCTTAAGCATAATAATTCCCCCCTAAAACTAAAAGTCAATTTTTTATTTATCTACTATCAGTTTATCATAAAAGAACGGAAAATTAAAGAATAGAAAAATAAAAATTTTTGCAAATTTTTGAGTTTTTCTATTGACATACTAAAAAATGCGTTATAGACTGTAAAATTAGCACTCGAAAGTTTAGAGTGCTAAAATTTAGAGGGGGGGTGAATTGAAAGTATTAAAAGAGAGAACGTCCAAAATATTATCTGTAATAATAGAAAATTATATAAAAATCGGCAGTCCAGTAGGTTCCGAAACTGTTTGTAAATTAATGAAAAATCCGCCTTCCTCGGCGACTGTCAGAAACGAAATGGTCTTGCTTTCTATGCTCGGGTTTCTAGAGCAGCCACATATTTCGTCAGGTAGGATTCCTACGATAGAAGGCTATAGATTTTATATAAATTATCTGATGCGTGAAAAAAAACTTTCGGATTATGAAAAAAATTATATTTTAAGCATGTTTAGCGATATATCTTATGATCCTGAAAGTATAATAAAAAAAGCTTGTGATATTTTATCGAGAATAATAAATTGCACAGTAATTTTTGCTGTTCCGCCGGTTTTTGAATCTGTTGTTAAAGATATAAAATTCGTAAAAGTAGGATTAAGAACTGTTGTTTTATTGCTTATTACTTCGTCCGGAATGATTCAAAATCAGGTTTTTAATTGCAGTTTTGAAATTAACGAAAGTATTTTAAACATGTTTAAGATGGCTCTTAACGAATTCAGAGGCAAAAGCATAAGTTTTTTAAATATCGAAATGGATAAAATATTATTTGCAAGAGACACTAAAGATATAGTTATGATTCCGGCATTTGAGGCAGTTTTTAGAGCTGTAAGAAAATCTTGCCAGACTCATGTTGAAATCAAGGGCGAAAAATTTTTGTTTGATTTTCAGGATTTTCAAAAAGCTTTTAAAATTCTTGACTTATTGCAAACAAAAGAATTCTCGGATTTTATTTTTTCAAGTATAAACAGTTTAAAAATCTATTTGGGGAACGATAGCAATATGGATGTATTCTCTGAATGCAGCATAATAGTTAAAAAGTATGATATTGGAGCATATCTGGGCGCAATTGCTGTTATAGGTCCGACGAGAATTAATTATTCTGATATTGTTGCAAAAATTAGTTATATAGCAGAAGTCGTCCGGAATATGTTTTTGGAAATAATGAATTTGTAAATTAATTCGTAAATTTATAAAGGAGGAGGATTATGAGTAATATAAATAGCGATGAAAATTCATCTGAAGAAGAAATCGAAGAAAATATAGAAGAAGTTCAGAGGCAAGAATCAAGCGAAGACGAAATTGCAAAAGAAAATATCGAAAAATCAGAAATTGAAAATTTAAAAACTCAAAATGATTTATTAAAACAAGAACTTGCTGATTTAAATAATAAATATTTAAGACTTGCTGCTGAATATAAAAATTATCAGGAAAGAAGTAAAAAAGAAAAGTTAAGTATAAGAACTTATTCTTTAATCGAAGCTGTTTCTTCGATTTTGCCGATAATCGATGATATCGAACGAACTTTGCCGTCTTTTTCAAAAGCCGGAGAAGAATACGAAAAGGGACTCAATATGATACTCAAAAGAACTTCAGAGGCACTAAAAAAACTCGGAGTTGAATCTTTTGGCGAAAAAGGCGAAGAATTTGACCCGAGTATTCATAATGCAAGTTCGAAAATCGAATCAGATGAAAATCAAGACGAAGACAAAGAAACAAGTACTGTAATTTCAGAAGTTTATCAAAAAGGATATAAAATCAACGAAAAATTAATACGGCCCGCAATGGTCCAAGTTAGAGATTAAAATTAATTAAAATTTAAAATTAGAATATTTATTTAGGGGGAATTTTTATGTCAAAAATTATAGGTATTGATTTAGGAACAACAAATTCATGCGTATCAGTAATAGAAGGCGGCGAAGCAGTTGTAATTCCGAATCCTGAAGGTGCGCGTACGACTCCGTCGATAGTAGGTTTTACAAAAGCAGGCGAGCGTTTAATCGGTCAAGTTGCAAAAAGGCAAGCTGTTACTAATCCAGATAGAACTGTTATTTCGATAAAAAGACACATGGGTACGGATTATAAAGTAAATATTGACGGCAAAAGTTATACTCCGCAAGAAATCTCGGCAATGATTTTACAAAAGTTAAAATCTGATGCTGAGAGTTATTTGGGGACAAAAGTTACTGAAGCAGTCATAACAGTTCCGGCTTATTTTACAGATGCTCAAAGACAAGCTACTAAAGACGCAGGGAAAATCGCAGGTTTAGACGTCAAACGTATAATAAACGAGCCTACGGCTGCTGCGCTTTCGTATGGCATAGACAAAGAAAACGACCAAAAAGTCTTGGTTTATGATTTAGGTGGCGGAACCTTTGATGTTTCGATAATCGAAATGGGGGACGGAGTCCAAGAAGTTCTGGCTACTGCAGGAAATAATAAATTAGGCGGCGATGATTTTGATAAAAGAATTATCGACTGGATGGTCTCGGAATTCAAAAAAAGCAATGGCATAGATTTAAGCAATGACAAAATGGCAATGCAAAGATTAAAAGAATCTGCCGAAAAAGCCAAAATAGAGCTTTCGGGCGTTGCAACGAGTTCGATAAATTTGCCGTTTATAACAGCTGATGCAACAGGTCCCAAACATCTTGATTTGACTCTTACGCGCGCAAAATTTGATGAACTCACCGCAGATTTAGTCGAACAGACTATGGTTCCGACAAGACAAGCACTTAGCGACTCGGGCCTCGAAATTTCGCAAATAAACAAAGTATTGCTCGTCGGCGGTTCAACAAGAATTCCGGCAGTTCAAGAAGCTGTTAAAAAATTCATAGGCAAAGACCCATTCAAAGGTATAAATCCTGACGAATGCGTTGCAATGGGTGCTGCAATCCAAGGCGGAGTTCTGGGCGGCGACGTCAAAGGCTTGTTATTACTAGACGTAACACCGCTTTCACTTGGAATCGAAACCATGGGCGGAGTTATGACGAAAATAATCGACAGAAATACGACTATTCCGAC
Organism: uncultured Clostridia bacterium; assembly: GCA_946535695.1. Lineage (GTDB taxonomy): Bacteria > Bacillota > Clostridia > Oscillospirales > Acutalibacteraceae > Improbicoccus. Next base: position 4,958 of record CAMNDS010000045.1, read on the forward strand.
TAAAAAAAGCCAAGTTTTTTCTACTGCAGCTGATAATCAAACCCAAGTTGAAATTAATGTTTTGCAAGGTGAAAGAGAATTTGCGCGCGATAATAAACAGCTCGGTTTATTTAAACTTGACGGTATAGCTCCTGCACCGCGCGGAATCCCTCAAATCGAAGTTACTTTTGATATTGACGCAAACGGTATAGTAAACGTCAGCGCTCAAGATAAAGGTACCGGAAAACAGCAACATATTACTATATCTTCAAGCGGCAATATGTCTAAAGACGATATCGAAAACGCAGTTCGTGACGCTGAAAAATACGCCGAAGAAGACAAGAAAAAACGCGAAGAAATCGATACAAAGAACGAAGCCGAAAATATGTGTTACTCTGTTGAAAAATTATTAAAAGATAGTGGCGATAAAATAGATCAGGCTGATAAAGATACTTTAAATCAAAAAATCGATGAATTAAAGAAGAAACTTTCGGAAAACAATATCGAAGAAATAAAAAAAGCAAAAGATGATTTGCAATCCAAAATGTTCGAAGTTTCAACAAAATTATATCAGTCATCGCAACAGCAGGGTGCGCAGGGTCAGCCAAACGGAGCTAATCCGGGACAAAATAATCAAAACCCAAATCAAAACGTGTATGATGCCGACTATAAAGATGTGAACAATAACGGGCAAAAATAAATTATTTGAAAAATATTTCATCCTCCGGCAATTTCCGGAGGCAACTTTTTAAATCAATCTTTCAAACAAGACATTACTAAAAAAGATAGATATTTCTTCCAACGTCGACGGAGGAAATGATGTAAATCTTTTGTATTGCTATATTCATATATTGAGATAATTTTCTATAAGTCTATTGATTTTTTTCTTGACAAATTGGTTTTTGTATTTTAGGTGCTATACGTCTATATTAAATTCAAGGAGTTAGTTGATATGTCGCTATTTAGTAGAAATAAAATCGCATTATTCCTTGCTTGCACATCAATTTTTAGTGGAAAATCTCAAGCGATGGGAACAAAAGGCTTGCAAACCATTGGCGCAGTAGGGGGGGGCGACAGTTTATAATTTTGGACAACTTAAAAAGTCTAAGAATATGAGTGTTTTGGCTAAGTGTTTAATTGCTGCTGGAGCCATTGTAGGTATCTGAACTTTTAAACGAAGGCTTGGTAATTTTTACACAAGCTGATGCTTGGTATAAGGGTGAATTTTCAATTGCAAATGGTATAATACATCTTCAAAAAACAAAAGTAAAATCTGAAGAAAGTCACCTTAAAGAACAAATAAAACCTGAAGGAAGTAATGGCAAAGAACAAGTGAAATATGAAGAAAGTTAGGTTTTTTTAGTGAATAAGATTTTGGGCGTTATGAATACTTTTGAGACTGAAGACTCAATTAAAAATAGTGAAGATTTCAACAAGTTAAAAGGCGAACTTGTTGCTATTAGAGTTATTGCATGTCGTGAGTCGAAAGGAGAATTTGACCATATTGATATAAAAAGTTTTAGTGATGAAAATGAAAAAATTGAAGGGAATGATGAAATAAAAATTAAATTTCGTAAAAACAGTATTATTTATCAATTGAAATATGTACGCAAATTGTTAGATAAAGTAACAGCCGGAGAAAAACTGGTTGGTGTAAAGTTAAGTTTTAAGGATAGTAGTATTCGTTTTACCTACAATGATAGTAGTTATGTAGCCTTTGAAATAGAGTCAGAC
>CAMNDS010000046.1 GCA_946535695.1 uncultured Clostridia bacterium
ATAAAAACTAATTTTAATAATATTAAAAAAAACAGTTTGAGTTCCGACTTGGCTTAAATTTATAACCGGACTTTGCTCCCCTGACGAACTTATTATTTGAAAATCAATCAAATCATAAAAAGAATTAATAAAAATAAGATTAAATTCATCAAAATGAGTTTTTATCACAAATTCTATATTTAAAGTATCTCCAGTTTTGATTTGTGCTCTAAAATGATGCCTGGCAGAACCCTCATTGCCGGTTGCGACTACTATCGATATATTTTTATTTTCACTTATATTGTCAAGATACTGCTCAAAAACGCTCTGGCCGTCGTGAGCGCCTTGATTTGTACCGTAACTTATATTTATAACTACAGGCATTTGCAATTTTTCTTGCTTACTTAAAACATATTTGACAGCTCTTGCAAGATTTGCCGTACTCGTAGCAAAATAATCGCCGCTTGAAAGCAATTTTACGGCTATTATACTGCTTTGCGAGGCAATTCCTGTGTTTCTTCCGTTTGAAGCTCTGCCGTTTCCGGCGGCGATTCCCGCAACTGCAGTGCCGTGACCGTCAAAATCTATAAAAGGCAATTCAAGTTCGTTATTTATTGCCATGTTTATTTGGCTATTTGAATATTCTGTGCCAAAATCAAAATTATCAGGTGCATTCCCGGGTTTGTTTTGATCCCAAATATATAAAATTCTGCTGTTATTATTTTCGTCGATAAAATCCGGATGCCTGAAATCTATTCCGGAATCTAAAATTGCTATTATTACGCCTTTACCGGTCAGATTTTCAGGAGAGTTATTTAGATTTTCTTTACAGACTGCGTTTAAATTCGAAGTATTTTCAGTAAATTCGTGAAAAATTTTATGTGATAATTCTGAGTATAAAATTTGCGGATGATTTTTTATATTTTTTATTTTTTTTATTTGATCAGCAGAAATACTAAAAATTGCGAAATTATTACATAAAATTTCGTTTTTACATCCGATTTGTTCTGAAATTTTATCGCAATCTCCAAAAAATTTTGCTAAAATCTCAACTTTTTGCATTTTTGCTTCACCCCTTTAATTATATGGGGTAGAAGTGATTTTTATGATTTTGAATCGGGCGATTTTTGCAAAATTTCGTGATTTTTTATGAAAATTTTTAAAAAAACTCTTGATTTTTGTCGAATTTGTGCTATAATTAAAACATAGGCTGATGGGAAAGCAAAAAATAATAAAATAATAAAAAACAATAAAATAAAAAAATCAATTCCGTCAGTCAATAAAAAATAAGGATGGTGATATATTATGCAGAAAACTAATAAAAATGAAGAAAAAAAAATCGAGGAGAACAACAGTAATAAAATGTTTGACACAGATCCATTGAAATCCGAACGAAACGTTAAAATTTTAGATGAAATATTTAATGGAAGTAAAGGTATTGAAGATTTATGGAAAAATATAGAAAAAAATGAAAACAGCACCAAAAAAAAATTATATGATGCTGAAAAAAAATTGTTAGACACAGTAGGGAAATTATCTCAAGCTTTAATAGATATCAAAAATAACAATAAAAAAGACAACACGATAAAGGATGATTATAATACAATAATCAAAAGTATATATGCGCAAAATGAAGGTATGGGGACTAAATTTATAAAAAAATTCCCAAACTGGTCAATACAACTCGCTGACATTATAGGTAGGAGTCATCATTATAAAAGAATAGCTAATGCTACTGACTTTAAAGATGCAAAATTTGACGATGATTTTAAAGAAGATTTAAATATAAAATTTAATAGAAAAGAAAAAATAAAACCAACGGGTCTTAAGGGAAAAGCTGGTAGCATTTTTAGTAGTATAGGAAAATTTTTCAAAAATTTTGGTAAGAATTTTACCGGTAAGGCCTCCAAGAGCGGAGTTGAAAAAAAGGTACAGGCGTTCTTTAAAAGAGTGAATGCTCCTTGGCGCAGATGGTGGGAATTTATTTGTGATGGATCACAAGAATTGTCGCAAAAAAGCGCTAAACAAAATTTAAAAACAATATTAGATAGTAATGATGATCAAAATGCAAAGAAAGAAATTCTGAAATTTTTTATTAGTCCAAATGAAAAGACGACAAAATTAATGTGGGAAATTAATGATAAAGTGAATAATATCGGTTTTGTAGATGATAACGATAAATCCAAAATTAATTTAATGTTTCGAGTCTTCAAAAGTCTTGATAAAAAACTAGGCACTAGAGTTGAAGCAAAGTTTAACGGTGAAAAAGGTGCTAAAAACATAGACACCAATGATGATAAAATTAAAAGACTTCTTGAATTATATAAAATTTTCTATACAGATAAAAAAGCAATAAAATTCAGCGAAGTTTTTGGTAAATTAGGTATAAAAAAAGATGCTAAACCTGCAGAAAATGTAGTTATCCAAAAAGTTGATGAACTTTTTAATGGTTCAACTTTTAGTAGTGACACAACTGCGCTAGACAATGTGAAAAAATTAGCTGAAGATGCCAGAAAATTTTTGGAAAATTATTATAATAGTGATAAAACAAAAAGGCTTTTATATGAATTAAAATTTTTAGGCAGTGCTTTTAAATTTAGTGATTTAAATGATGTTACAAGTGTCGATCAAGCTATTAATGTCCTTGACCGAGCGCCAAACGTTCTAGACGCAATAGAAATAAATGACCCAAAAGTTGCTGAACAAATTGAGGAAAAGATAGCTAATAGCACAAAAAATATAAGTAGCCTTGATGACGCATTAAAAAATTTAGATAATGAAGATTTTAATAATACAGAAGGCCAAAACAAATTGCTTGCAGCATTGAGTGCAATAGTAACAAAAGATTTGATAGATGGTGTATCCGGAGGTAAAATTTCATTAATAGAGTTTATAAACAAACTACTCACTATCGAAAAATATAGATCAATAGCTGAAAAAATTCAGAATATGGAAATATATAAAAAAGATAATAATAAAAGCTTAGCTGACTTCATAGACGAATTAAAAAAACCGTTGAAAGAGGCGGAAGCAAAAAAAATTAAGGAGCAAAATAAAAACATTGAAGAAATAGAGAAACTTTTTAAATCTATAGAAAACGAAGAAGAAAATTATAATGGGGGCAAAAAAGCACTAAAAAATCCTGACAAAGGGATAAAAATAATTACTGAAATTAAGAAATTGGTAAACTATACAGGAACACATAGAACTAAATTTCTGGAAGCAGTTGCTCGACACATAGGAATTAACGATACAAAGATTGTTGATAAAATCGCAAAGGATAAGCCGTCGGAATTAGCAGAAGAACTGAAGAACGATAGGTCGCATTTGTTGCTTCAAAAAATAAGAAACTTAATCGCATATGGAATATTTGGACATAAGAGTTTTTTGTTGGGTAAAGACGAAGGAAGTACAAGTAACAAAATGCCTAAAGACTTAAAATAAATTTAAATTACTACAAAACCAGCCGGGTTCGCGGAAACACTGCGGACCGGTGTGGTTTTTTTGAAAAAATAGAGTTCTTTCGAAACCATTAATTATATTCTCTCCGTCAACTGCCGGAGAGACACACGTTACCAGTTTCGAAAGAACTCTAATGTGAAATATTGGTTGGCCATTTATCTGAAATTTTGTATTCAGAAACCTCCGGCTATGCGGCTCATGAGTCTTTATGAAATTTGCATTCTATTGCAAATAATTTTAACTGTAATATCAATTGCTGAATCCATAAAATAAATGATAAAATAGTTGCATCCTTGAAGAAACGACTGTTTTGTCTTAAAATTATCTAGCTTTGACAAATGGCTAACATCTTATAATGATTAACTCTTGCCATTATATATTTATAAGAGAAGAAAGAAATAAACTGAAAAATGGACTTTTCTTGGCAGGTCGGAGAGAAATAGTCCGATTTTTTTAATACCAATTACTAATTTCAAAAAAACCTATCGAATTAACGTCGCATACTGCACATAATTTCATTACATTCTCGCATACATTCTGACATTCCAACTACAGTTGCTTTAAAATTACTGGCATACTTTTTATCAATACCCAAACTTTCAGCTTCTTTATTTGAATCTATGTTTGCACCAAAGAAAATAAAGTTCCAACCCATTTCGCGCTTAGCTTCAATCATTTTTTTAATATCTTCACGTTTAAATTCTCGGCTGGCATTTTCATATCCGTCGGTTATTATTATGAAAATCACATTTTTGTCGTTGTCTTTATCAATTTCCGACATTTCGTTGATAGTTTTACCTAGCGTATCCATCAAAGCGGTGCAACCGCTTGGCTTATAATTTTCACTTGTCATGTTTTCTACTTCGTGTATCTCTCTATGGTCACAAATCTTTTTCATACTGTTTGAAAACACTACTGTAGTAAAGTATGCTGGGAATTTGGTATCAAGATTTTTTTGGCTTTCTAATACCTCATTAAAATTACTTATAGTAGAATCTTTTAAATGTCCCATTGAGCCGCTTTCATCAAGAATAAAAACAATTTCTGTGGGCTTTTGGCGATTATTCAAAGCGTTTTTGTCAGAATTTTCATCAGTTTTTTTTGAATTATCTGTTTGTTCATCTGGTTGTTCAATTAAATTATCATCATCAGTTTCTTCTTTATTTGCAAGAAAAATAAGCGACGTAATCGCCGTTGCAGTAACGACCAGTCCAATAACCATTCCTATAATTGTGCTTATACCAAACGATTTAGTTTTGTATCTAGGGTAAAAAATTGAAAATGTAAAAATTAAAGTTAACAATACAGCGGTTCTGCGTAATTTGCGCATAAATATCCTCCAAATTTATTATTCACTATGTTTTAGAACAATAACATTTTGGTTAAAATTATTTTTTAAATAATATAAATAGATTTTTTTAAAATCTAATCACAACCCCCAAAAAAATTATTATTTATCATAGTGTATATCAATAATATCATAATAAAATTCCGATGTCAACAGTTTTTTTGCTCAATTTAATAAAATTATAATATTGGATTTTTTTCAAAACTTGAAAATTAAATCATAAATACCCTCTCTAGCGGCGCCGGAGAGAATATAATTATTGGTTTCGAAAGAAGTCTAATGTCGAGAATTGATATTTATTCTTAGCGATTTTAAAAATATTTAAATTTTTATAAATTTTTAAAGCTTATGCCCACTCCGACTGCGCCGGCCCCTGTATGGCAACATACACTTGCCGAAAGTGGACTATAATATATACTCGCATTTTTAAAATTACTCTTAAGCATTTCAAGCCAATTATGAATTTCTTCCGAAATTAATCCGGCTCCGGCAGCTCCTATTCGCATTCTTGAAATATCATTTTTCGCAAACTTGGTTTTCAAATCATTTTTTATGGCTTCAATCATTTTAAGTTCGCATTTTTGCATATTTCCACGTATTTTGGCAAAAGGTTCTATTTTATTTCCTTGGATAGTTAAAATTGGTTTTATAGATAAAAAATTGCCGATAATAGCCACGCTTGCGCTGATTCTTCCACCTTTTCTTAAAAAGCTTAAATTATTAACAGCTAAATATATTTTAGAATTGTAAGCATCTTCTTCAAGTATTTTTTTAATATCAAAACCAATTACTCCTTGATCGGCCAAAGACTTAGCTTGCAAAACAGAATCAAGCATAGTTACCGATATGCGATGATTATCTACTACCAAAACTTTGCCTTTGTATTTTTGTGATAAGCTTTTCGCTGTCTCGCAAGAACTTGAAAGACTGCTGGACATAGGTATATACACCAGTTCATCATAACCACTCCCGAGTATTAAATCCCACGTATTTGTAACTTCTGCGGGTGAAGGCTGAGATGTTAAAATTTGATCTTTATTTTTAATAAAATCAAAAAAATTTTCTGAATTAATATCTTTATCTTCGTAAAAAACCTGATTGTCAATTATTACCGGCATGTTTATCAAATAAATCTGATTTTTTAAAGCAAAATCCGGAGATATACCACTGTTGGTATCTGTTAAGATGGCAGTTTTCATAATCTCACCTTTAATTTAATTATACAAGTTAATTATATAGTACTTTTAATCGAAAAGAAATAAAAGTTTTTTTCTCGGTATTGCTAAAATTGAATAGAAATAATTGACTCATAGAAAATTATCTCCGTATATAGAGGTTTACATCATTTCTCCCGACGCTGCCGAGGAAAGTTAGAAGTGCTTTCCGGAGAGAACGGTTGATTTGTAAAAAATTATACACTACAATTAAGTAGTACGCTAGATTTTGAGGTGTTGATTTTGAAAAATATATTTAAGCAAAAAATTAAGTTAGATACGAACATGAAAATGATTGCCATAGTTGGAACTATCAATTTTATTGGTTCTATAATCATTTGTTTCGTTTTGTATAACATAATTCGCAGCAGTAAAGTAGAAGATTATGGTTCCAGAGTTTATAATATTGCGAAGGTTGTATCTAGAATCGTTGATGTTCCACAAATCATGAAATATCGCGATACTTTAAAAATGGACGAAGAATATGAAAAATCGGTAAGATTTTTAGATAAAATAAAATCAGATTTGAACCTTAAATATTTGTATGTAGAAAGCTGGGACAAAACCGGTCAAAGGTTTATAGTATATGATACAACTGAACCTGGGGATGGCGTTACGGATAGTGCTTATAA
>CAMNDS010000047.1 GCA_946535695.1 uncultured Clostridia bacterium
CGCGTAAGAATGAAAAAACTTCGAGGAGTCATGTCTATGGGTTATCTGGTTAAGCCTTCCGCTTTAGAGAGGTGGAAATCTATTCTTACTGGAGTTAATTGGGAAGTAGAAGTCGGAAATGATTTCGACACAGTAGATGATGAATTATTAGTTAAAGCATATGTTCCCGAAATAAAAGAACATCATACTGGGGTAGGTAAAGCTAATAAAAAGCTTAAAAACTTCAATCGCATGATTCCGGGTCAGTTTACTTTCCACTATGATACGCAACAATTAAATCGTTCTATGGATCGCTTTCATCCCGACACGGATGTTACAATCACTGTTAAGGAACACGGAACGAGTATAGTAATAGGAAACGTCAAAGTAAAAAAGCCTAGGTTTGGTTGGTTATATGCGAAGATATTTAATTATCTACCTAAGATCTTGCAGTGGACGAGAGAAGACTTCGATATCGTATACTCTTCACGTACGGTTATTAAAAACGCCAACTACAATCCTAAAGTTTCCGATGGGTTTTATGGTACTGATATCTGGGCTGAATACTATAAAATTCTTAAAAATTTTATCCCTCGAGGGATGACTGTATATGGAGAAATTGTAGGATATCTAACTGGTTCAAATACTATGATTCAAAAAGGATACGATTATGGTTGTAAACCTGGGGAGAATAAAATGATGATATATCGTATTAATGTAACGGACGAAAACGGGCAAACGCATGAATATGATGTAGAAGATGTTTATAATTTTACACTATTGCTTATAGATCAATTAAAATCATACGATAAAATACATATGAGTAATTTCGCATCACGAATCAAACCTATTGAATTTCTATATAAGGGCATACTAAAAGACCTATATCCTAATATTTCAATTGAAGAACATTGGAATGAAAATATTCTCGAAGCTCTTAAAGTAGAAAAACGATTCGGTATGGAAGAAAATGAACCATTATGTAACAATAAAGTACCTCGCGAGGGAATAGTGGTGCGTATTAATGGAGATCCTATGAAGGAGGCGTTCAAACTCAAATGTATTAAATTCCTCAGTAAGGAAGCGTCTGAGATGGATACGGGAGATACTAACGATATCGAGATGCAAGAACGTTATTAGAATTAAAAGTTAAGAGAGATCATTAAAGATCTCTCTTTTCTTTATATATTAAAACATAGAAGAATGTGAATATAACTACATTTTTAATAAATTAGACAATATAAAAAATATTGCCGATATTATGAACTCATAAAAAGTGCATAAAAAGAGAGTTGATATTAGGAATTTATGTTACGAAATTCAAAATTATATATTAAAAAAATTTAGTAGTATAGTAAATAATTCAGCTGAATCAGTTGAATATGAAGAAGAATTAGCATATGAAAAATTTTGAATTTGAATATGAAGGTCAAAAACTTTGGTATAGTAGGTCGTTGGCTTGTAATTTGATTATTTTTTGTAAGTTTAATGACACTAGCATAAAAGTGCTTGTGCATAAGCGAGGACAAGGTTGTGAATTTAACAAAGGGTTATGGAATGTGCAAGGCGGTTTTATAGATTTTGATGAATCTGCTAAAGAATGCGCTATAAGAGAAACCTGGGAAGAAGTTGGAATAAAAATAGATAAAACCAAAGTAAGATTCTTTACGCTAGACACCGAACCTCGAGGAAAGCGTCAAACAATGGTAGCTTCTTATTATGCAATTTTTACTGAAGATGAAATAAACGATTGGGTTTTTTCTACAGAACATAGTGAAAAAGGCGAGGTAGAAGAAATTGCATGGGTTAATATAAATGATTTAGACAACTTAAATTGGGTATATGGGCAAGATAGAATGATTAATAAACTGTTTTTAACAATAGAAGAAAAACTAAATAATATATAAAATATGACGATAAAAGAATTATATGAGTTTGCAAAAAAATATAATCTCGAAGATACCCCGATGTTATTTCTAGATGGTTGTACCTATAGTATTAATCATGCGTACATCAGAGTCGACTTTTCGAGCGAAGATAATATTAAAAGAATTATATTAGAAGAATAGTTATGATACAATTAGTTAATAAAGTATTTAATCGATTTGATGAATTACTATATTCGGGTATTAAAAAAGAATACGATGACGTAAACGAAGCTGTTTCTGAATTTAAAAAAGCTATATCGAGTATTCGAAATAATCCGCAATATAAATCTTTTATATTCAACACACGATTCAAACTCGAAAAGAAAAATAATCGTTATACTAGATGTTCATTTACATTCGTTGACGATCGAGGCGAATATCGATATTTTTTAAGTTTATATGGGCTAAATAAGAAATAATATAATTATTCATATGAAAATTATATTTTTAGATTTCGATGGAGTGGTATCTACTTTTGAAAAAGGCTGGAATATTGATAAAGAAAAAATTATACTAGTTGAAAACATAATAAGTTCAACTAATGCAAAACTTGTTATATCATCTTCGTGGGCTACGGGCTGTAAAAATGCAGACGATTTTAGAAAGAAATTAAGATTTGATAAAATAACAAACACTAATAGTCAAGAATCTTTATTTATAGATTCAATATATGATGTAACTGATCATATGGGCAGTTGTCGGGGTGATGAAATTAAAAGATGGTTAGAAAAATGTAATGTCGAAAGCTATGTAATTATAGATGACGATGATGATATGCTTGAAGAGCAATTATTTAATTTCGTCCAAACTGATACATTTGAAGGAATAACAAGTCGTGAAGTTAAATTATGTGTACAAATTCTTAATAAAGAAAAGGTCGTTAATCCTATTAGGCTTAATTATAATCTAAGATATAAATGGTTGTTATATTGTAATGGATTTGAGAGTAATATCAATGATTTATTACATAAATATTACGAATAAAAAATCCCATTAAATATTCATTGCTATTTTTGTATATGAAACAACAAGCAAATCAAGAAGTTAAAGTTAATAGCACATTTAAAGCTATTATTCCAATAAAAATAACAGAAGATGATGAATTTATTAATGTTCCATGTTATGTAGATGGCGGGCAACATTATATGAATCATATTGTTAAAAACACATTAGGTGCCCAACCATTATATATTGACGCATATAAACAACACACTGTTGATAATTCATATTTTTCTACTATTGAATATAATGTGTTTCCTTTGCAAATGAATAATGAAGCATTTATTGAATTTAATAATATGCTATTAACACATGATTATAATGCGTTTGCTATTGTAAAAATTCGCCCTAATTCTATTATAGAATATACAGATTCACATATTGTTGTAAAAACAAGCCGGATGATTATAACAAATATCGTTATTTTATATGGTGAACAACAAAAAAAGTATATAACATGTTTTACAGGATATGATGAAGAAACTATAAATAAACTTTCACTTATAACAGACTTTAGAAAAAGAAAAAACTATTAAAATTTTTAGGAAGAACATATTTGATTATGTTACTTGCATGTATAACCTTAGCGCCAAGTTGGTTGCTATGGACATATTGTGAACCATTAATAGTAGGTACTATAGTATTTATAATAACACTTCCACTTTCTATGGCGTTAACGTTTCCAGTTTCTGTTATGGGATCGGTTCATCTACTTTATAAATGGATAAATAACTTAAAATTGTAATAAAATATAATATCTAATATGAATTTACTCGAAGAAGAAATTATTGAAATCCTTTCGGAGCCTTATCAAAATAAGAACTGGCATGAATCAAAATGGTGGCAAGACGTCATAACTATTTGCTACGGAATAAAACAAAAAAGAAATACGATGGCGGATTCACCGGACGAACTTCCAAAAATAGGAGATAAAATCTGGGGATAATATATTATATAGTCAACTAAATTTTCTTAAATAATTTATATATAAAAATATAAAATAACAACTAAATAATTCAATTTATGAATTTTACTATTGGAGAAAATTTAGGAGATATTCTTATTGAAATAGCTCAAGAAAAAATTAAAAATTGCAAATTTGATGATGCAATTTATACATATAGTAATACTTTTCCGGGAATTACTAAAGGTCTTATACTTAAGATTCTTAAGAATGAATTAGTCGTAGTTACAAACGATGATCACCAAACGATATCATTAACGGATGATGAAAATATCAAAAAGAAAAACCAACATAATATATATGATTGGAATATTATAACGAAAAATATTATTGATGATATTCAAAATGAATTACAAACAATCGTTTTGTATAAATCAAATATAAAATTCGATATTAATGATTACTGTTTATATCGAATTATTTTAAATCCTATTAATGATAAGAATAGAGATGAATTAAGTCCTATTAATACGTTAGTTGCAAGATATATATCTGGGGAAAAATTATCTTTGACTAAGCTTCCGCCGTTGGCGCATCTGTTAGATGAAGGAAATGAAAACTTTTTCGGATTAGATGAAGAATACAAAAATCTTTATATAATATGTAAATACGTTGATTGTATACGACACTTATATAAGAATATTATTAAATTAGATAAGCTTTATCATTTTTTGATCGAAAATAAACTAATTGCACATATAAGATTCATCGAAGATATTTTTGAACGTTCTATCAGTCAATTTCTTCTTCCCTTCGTAGATGAAGATAAAGGTTATCATCACCCACTATGCGATAAACCAATATTGGAACTAAAACAAAATATATTAAATAATATTAAAAATACAGCTTGTGGTAAAGAATTTCTAGAAAATGGTATAGTTACAAAAAATATAGAAGATGGTTATGATGCTGGTTATCTTACTCCTGAAGGTGTGTTTTATGGACTTAACGGGTCAGCTAATGAGTTATTGCATACACAATTGACGGATATGTTAACTTCAAAGTTATATTCGGATACTAAATATAATAGTTTAGATAGTGAATATAATTTAATGAAACAATACGGATTGATGAAGATACACGGTGATCATGTATATGGATTTTTCACATTTAACAAAGAAGAAGCTGAAAAAGAAGGTATTTTCTGTCCAACTGATAAACAAATAGATGCTATATGCAGATATGCAAATCTTTATCATAGAGGAGAGATTAATACAGATACGGGATTAGGGTATCATCCGGTACGCATTTCGGCTCTTAAACAGATGGATGAAATAGCCCTTAGGAATACATTCGCTATATAATTAAATTAAAATTAAAAATAACATACTTTTTCTTAAAAATAACAAGAGATCTTAACTAAATTGGTGAATTATATATCTAAGTTAAGATCTCTTGTTAAATAGAAGATATTTGATTATTTCATCATGTAATAATTTGATCACTCAAATAACTTATCATGCCTTGTACTGAAGAAACCCCTGTAGTTGTTATCCCGATATAATTTCCTATTCCGGTTATATATACTTCTCCGTTTGTTAGTACCTCAACAGCATTCTTATTATTCCCAGAACTGCCTATTCCGATTGAACTAATAGTATTAATCATGCGATATGTTGTACTTACCTTCTGCATAAGAAGCATGTCCAGAAGCTCCCTGAATACTACCGGTTTAACTGTTAGATCTGTTTTAATTTCTATTTTATTCTTATTTATAATAATACTTTCATTTTTGGGTGATTTTCACCTATTTTTATCAATTTATTCCCTACTTGTACTATAAAAACGATTTCATTATTATTAATAATATAATCTTTTATATCCCCTTCGACATCCATACTTACTATACAATCACATTTAAAATGTAAACGTTTACCTATCATTTGTTTAGCAATATAATCTTTTAACGATTCTTCCATAAGTAATTTTTAAAGTATTTTAATTCATCTGTATATTTAAGAAGATATACGAATGAACGGTCGATAAACATAATTATGTATTGAAGTATTTTATTTTTACTCTCTACGATCTTATGCGATATAAGATGTTTAATCAAACCATTTTTTTGATAATCATATGGTTGATGAAGTTTTTTTTCGAACTCATCATAATTTTTATATCTATATCCGTTTTCGTATACTTTCATTCTAATTTAACATTTTTTGATTCTATATTATTTATTTTATCCCCCCACGTAGGTTCAAATAATTCAGCTATCGGTGCTGTATATGGATTTAAACTCATTCCTAATTTAATTCGAGATAACTGATTAGCTATATTATTCAATATAGATATAAGTTCATCGGCATATGCAGCTGTATGCGAAGCGTTTTTTTTACCTATGTTTATGCCTTTACTATTTATATATATCGTCCTATTCGAATTGGGATGGGAAATCTCAATATCACCATTGGTTTTGATATTGATCTTTGATTTATCTTTACTTATCACCCACCCGGAGCCGTCGGAGAAATACATTGTACCCCAGCCCTTACCGGTGTCATGATTAAGGATTATATCTATTTTCCCTTCGTCGTCGGTTAATAGTTTCTTATTATTATCCAATTCGTCTTTTCTAAGCCAATATAATTGTTGTGGATTATCTTCGAAGTTTAATATCCATACTTCTTCTCCTTCGGACGGAGAAGAAAACCCATTCGTATTAAATAAAAAGGTTGCAGGATAAATCGGAGGCATGAGATCTGTAGTCTCTTCACGAGGAAACAACCCCGGAGCTTCCGCTCTAATC
>CAMNDS010000048.1 GCA_946535695.1 uncultured Clostridia bacterium
TCGAAAGAAGTCTATCCTCATAAAAAACTTTTATGCTTTATGACTTACTTTTGAATGAACACCGTCTTTGTGAGCAGCAGTTAAAACTTCTTTAATCACTTTATTATCACAAATTTTTAATACAATTTGCCTTTCTTTCTCAACATTGGCGATATTAGATTCATTTTTAACTTTTTCAAAACCTATAGCGTTTTCAGCTATGTATTTACTCGTTCCATTGCTCATATACTCTTCACACTGTTGTCTTAAACTTTTTATGTTATTTTTGGATTTTTCTTTCTGTTCTTCCATACCGTTTTTGTAATTTTCTATGGATTTATCATTTATAAGAAAATTGCCGTCTTTATCCATTGAAAAACTGGTAAAAGTCTTCTCGCTATCGAAAGCGTAAAAATAATCTGCAAGGCTTTGTTTAAAAATACTTAATCCAATATTTAATTTTCGTCTGGCTTCGCGTAATATTCCTTGGTCGCGCATATGTGTTTTATACTCTTCAGCAGTGTCCGGATATTCCATGCCGTTAATTCCCAAAAAATTCATAAAACTTTGCTTTTCTTTTGTATCTAAAATTTGTTGATAGTTTAAAAGTTCTTCAAATGGTATTGAATTTTTAGGGTAACTACCATAAAACTCAATCTGAATTTCATCATTTTTAACTTCTATTTTAAATTTACAAATTTTATTAAATTTTAAAATCTCTATAAAAAAATCCAAACATTTTTCGTTTTCTTTGTTTGAAAATAAATAATTTATAATACCAGCTGATAATGCAGCTAATCCAACAATACCGCCACCAATCAAAGCAGATTTTGGCTCGATAGAAAATCTGTTTTTGCTTTTAAAATTTGCTCTATCGTAAATTTGAGCTTTAATAATATCCGGACCTAATAAAAGTGTAGCATCACTGCTCTTAATTGCCGGTACACATTCATCCGGAAGTGTAGTAGCACTGATCTTATTGACAGCGCTTACTGTTGTTAAAATCAACAAAAATTTTGCGCGTTTGGAAAATTTAGATATAACAAGCCCCCATATATAAAAATTTTAATAAGAAAATTAACACTGACCACATATACAAACATGGTTGCTAATCATTATATCATAAAAAAAATAAAAAATCTAGTTATGCCCCCTGAGGGCATTGATAAAAAAAGTATAGACATAATTTATATTATAAATTTATTGTTTCTATCTACATTGATTTTTGAAAATAAGAATTAATTAATTTTGAAATGTTAATAAAATCTTCAAGTTTTAAATTTTCAGCTCTCATATTTTTATCTAAGTTGAATTTTTTTAAAATCTTAGATATAAATTTTTTTTCTAATTTTAAACCTGACGAAATAGAATTTAAAATATTTTTTCTACGTTTTTCAAATGCGACTTTTATAATTTTAAAGAGGATTTCTTCATTTTCGCAGTCTTGTGTTTTGATTTTTTCAAATGAAATAACTGCCGAATCTACTTTTGGAATAGGGAAAAAACAATTTTTGGAAACATAAAAATTAAATTTTGGATTTGAATAGTATCTAGCAAAATAACTAATTGCTCCGCAATTTCGAGTACCTAAAGGTGCTATGATTCTTTCAGCTGCTTCTTTTTGTACCATTACGGTGATGTAATTTATTAAATCTGATTTTAAAAATTTTGTTAAAACAGGAGTTGTAATACAATAAGGTAAATTTGCACATAATACTGTATTCGAAGAACTGTTAAAATTTGGTAAAATAATTTCATTAATGTTTAATTTTAACGCATCTTGATTTATAAATTTAATATTTTGAAAATCTGACATTTCTTTTGAAACAAAGCTATATAATTTTTTATCGAGCTCAATAGATAAAACTTTCTTAAATTTTTTTGCCAAAATATATGTTAAATTCCCAAATCCTGGGCCAATTTCAATGACGATATCATTAAATTTTTCAGGAATTGATGATACTATTTTTTTACAAATATTATGATCTACAAGAAAATTTTGACCAAATGATTTTTTAACTTTAAAATTTAATTTATTTATATTTTTTAAAACACTAATTTTATTAAATAAATTCACTATAAGTCTTTCCTTTTTTTAATAAAATATGAATATTAATAACCTTCTCCGGCACTACCGGAGAAAATATTTTTTCATTTTTTACAATGCCAAAAATTCATGCTAATTGTTCGGCAACAATTTTATTATTCTGTTCTAAATTTATAATTTGGGTAACATCATTTGTAATTTCCTTTTGCTTAATTTTTTTATTTTCGATCAATTGATCATTTAGTTCAGGATTTTCAACCTCGTCTATCGTTCCTGACGCATCAACATTGCCAGTAACTTCCTGAACTTTTGCCACTTCTTTGTCATCTTTGTCATCTTCGGGCATTCTTGCAATACTTTTTTCATTGAAAATATTTCCAGATTTCACACCTTTGTGTATTTTTTTTGCTTCTTCAAACCAATTCCAAAATTTTATTTCTCCATTTTTATCCATTGTGGTACCACACGTTATATAAGAAGTTATAAAACCTTCTTTCGCAACGTCTAATAATTTGAGAACGCTCTCACCAGTACCTTTTGCAATGTTATAAACTTTCTTAGGTACTGATTCTTTTTTCTCAGGGCTATCATTTTTTTTATCAGAAGATTGGAAAAAAGTACTTTTTACCTTATCAACAAATCTTTCCAAAGATGGGCAAAAACTACCAAAAAAATACGAAATTCCAAATATAATACATCCTATACCGTAAAGTGTAATCATAGTAATACTCCTTTTAATTTGATGGCCTGCTCGGAGGGATTTGAACCCACGACCTTCAGAATCGGAATCTGATGCGATATCCAACTTCGCCACGAGCAGCAAGATAATTATATTATTAAACAAAAAATTTTTTTTGTCAATAACTTTTTGCTTGAGGCATTGCTAAAAGTGAATAAAACTAAAAATAATTAATTTCTCTACAAGCATCAAGCATGTCTTTTGCAACAGATTTTGAAACATTACCATATTTTCCGTTTGCAACTATAACGGCAAATGCAACTTTTGGATTATCAAAAGGGGCGTAACCCATAAAAGTTGTGTGATCATCACCAGCATTTTGTGCGGTTCCGGTTTTGGCAGCAATGCTTATCGGATAATTTCTAAAATCTTTTGCTAAACCAGTCAAAACGACTTCACGCATGGCTTGACGCGTTAGATTTAAACTTTCTTCTGAAATATTTAAAGCTTCAAACTCACTTTCGAAGGTTTTTAAATCATGCGTATGTTCGTAATTCATTATTTTACTTACTATTCTAGGTTTAAAATTCTTCCCCGAAGCTATTCCGGCCGCAATTTTAGCAAGTTGCAAAGCTGTAATTGAAACATCTCCTTGACCGATTGCCGCTTGCGAAGCAGCAGAAGAATATTTTGCTTTTTTTTCTAAGTCAAAAACAGTCCCCGAAGCTTCGTTAAGTTCCAAACCGGTTTTACCATTTATTCCAAACTCTTTTGCGTATTTTTCTATGTTATTTAGCCCAAGTCTTCTGCCAAGCTCCGCAAAAAAAACATTACAAGAACGTGCCATAGCTTTTAATAAATTCGCATCGCCATGGTGGCCAGTACATCTTATTGTTCCTTTCGTATAGTATCTGTAAGCTCCTGAGCAATTTATAGTTTCTTCAATACCATTTAGAACTCCTTCATTAAGCGCCGCGGCTAAAATTAGTGGTTTAAATGTTGAACCTGGGGGATATATTCCGTTAAATGCTCTGTTTAAGAGCGGCAAATTTTGATCATTAATTAATTCATTACGATATGATTTATCAACTGAATATCTTGATAAATCAAATGTAGGATATGATGCCGCAGCTAAAATTTCTCCGGTTTCTACATTTAAAAGGACTGCGGCGCCTGATGTGCAGTTTTTGGCACCTCTAGAAGCGGCCATTTTAATTGCTTTCTCAAGCGATTCTTGAGCAGCTTTCTGCAATACTGAAATTATTGTTAGAAACACTGAATTACCTTGCCGAGGTTCTATAATTTTATCAATAGAGTTTAAAGTGCCTTCTTTTGAAAAATGAAATGCTCTTTTCCCTCCAAAGCCTCTCATTTCTTCTTCAAATAATTTTTCTATTCCCGATTTGCCAATTATCGAATTCATGCTGTATTTTTCTTTATGTTTTGCATACTCTTCGTTAGACATAAGACCGGTGTAACCTAAAATATGCGAAGCAATCGAACCGGAAGGATAATATCTTTCCGTCGATGTTTCAATCCTAAAGCCTGGAATACCAAATTCGGCGATTTTAAAAATGGCCTTGTCGTTTATTTTATCCGCAATAACATTGTTTCCTCTGGTTCCATAATATATACTGCATACATCTCGCAGCATTTTGCCACTTAATTTTTGTGCATTTATCTTTTTTTTGATATATTCAATGTATGAATTCGGGTCTGAAGGATTTTTTACAGTTATTTCTTTTTTCATGAGTTCAAGCTTTGATTCATCACTGTAGTCAAATTCAAATTCTCCATTCGAATTTAGTATTATTGGTAAAGTATCGTTCCATTCGATATTTAATAAATTAAGCAAATGTATAACTTTACATATACAATCTGCTTCTTTTCCTTTGATTAGATTAAAATCATCCAAAACCAATCTATAAGTTATAGAATTTACTGCTAAAGCGTTCCCAAATCTATCAAATATCTCTCCTCTTATGGGGTCAGTTTTAAGTATATAAGAACGGTTTTGTAGCGCTTTTATTCGGTAATACCAATGATTTATTATTTGCCAATCTGCAAGCCTTGCGATAAAAACAGCAAACACAACACATATTAATACCAATAACGATATAAAACGTTTTCTTAGATATAAAGTGCTCAAATTTTGTCCTTCCAAAGAAAAAATAACGGCGAAAATTTTTAACTACTAACCATGCGAACTTTTTATGTTTTGAAGTTCAAACCTATATTTTTGCCCATTTTTGTTCACTTCATCATTTAGAAACATGTCATAAGGTCTGCACCACAGTTTACAGTCACCGTAAAGTGCCCTGTAAGCCACCATTTTTTCACATGTTTCACTATGATAAATAATATCTTCCACTACGTATAAATCGCCTTTGTAATGTTTATAAATTCCTTTGATTTTCAAGTTATTCATAACTACCTCAAATTTACAATCTGGAGGATAGATATTATGTAATAAAATAAATAAAAAGTAAATGGAATGGTGAAGGTGATAATTTCTAAAAAAAGATAGATATTTCCTCCGGCGACGCCGAAGGAAATGATATAAGTGCTTTGTGTTGCCAATATTCATACATGGATATAATCTTCTGTGAATTATTAGACTTCTTTCGAAATAAGTAATTATATTCTCTCTGGCAATGTTTATTTATTTTTGTAATTTCTTATTTTTGCATATTTACAACTTTATCAGGCAAGAATAATATAAAGAAAAAGTTGGAGGTTTGAAAATATGCAACATGTTAAAGTTTGCGGTGCGGTCGTTTTTACAAGAAAAAACGATGAAATATTATATGTTATTGTGAAATCTAAAGAAGGTGTTTATGGCTTTCCAAAAGGTCACAACGAATTCGGTGAGTCTGAGGAACAAACAGCTATACGAGAAATAAAAGAAGAAACCAATTTGGATGTTCAAATCATAAATGGCTTCAGAGCTACTTGCGAGTATAAGGTACCCGACGAACAAGATACAATAAAAAATTTAGTAATTTTTCTTGCAGAATACAAAAACCAAGTAATAAAATTCCAAAAAGAAGAACTCAAAGATGCAAAACTCATGAATTTTAACGAAGCACTGAATTCTTTTAAGTACGATAATCTTAAAAAAATTCTTAAAAAAGCTGATGATTTTATAAAAAAATTAAGTTAAAAAAAGTTTTACCCGGTTATTCTGGAAAGACAAATCCATGAAAAAATGAATAAGCTATTTCTATATAATTTTAACACTACGCTTATTTTTCCAAATCTTTAATTATTTTATCTATAGAATCAATCGCCTTATTTTTATTTTTCAAAGAAAGTGTACGAAGTGCTAATATAATTTTTTTTTCATCCGAATTTAAATTGCAAATGTTTATATTACTACCCTCACCAGATGATATATCGGACATTATATACTTATTTTGTTCTTCCAGCAAATCATAAGGAGCTATTCGAAAAATTCGTGCAAGCTTTTTAACAATATTCCAACTAGGAATAGTTTTGCCGAGCTCATAATAAGTATAAGTGGAGCGTTCCAATTCCAAGGCATCTGCAACTTCCTTTTGGGTTAATCCAAATTTAGTTCTTAAAATTTTTATTTTTTCTCCGATTTTTTCCAAATTTAAATCACGCTCTCTCTCTATTTTAAATATTTATATTTGATTTATTTATATTATTTAAAAAAATGGATTTTGCCTTTTTGTATATTCTGGCTTACTTTGATCATACTAGCAACTTTTTTAGCTATACCGTCTATAGATAAATAAACTCTTACCCTTACGCCTTTTTGCATTGTTTTTGAAAAAGTTGTCAAATTATCACCAACATATTTTTTATAATCTTTCGGAGTAAACTTTTTAATCAAATCATTAATTTTTAAAAAATTACTA
>CAMNDS010000049.1 GCA_946535695.1 uncultured Clostridia bacterium
AGCGGTTTCTTGCAATATGGCTTCGAAATCAAATTCTTTTATTTTTGCCATTTGTTAAAACCTCGATTCTTTATTATTCTGGTGTATATGTAATATATGTTGCTTTGAAGAAATCACAATAGTAATATAATACGTCATGGTCAAGATATGAAATCATTTTTCTTAATGGACGTCTAACTTCTGTGTATGCATCAAAATTCTTTTCAAAATAACCAATGGCATTTACGTCAACAATATATACAACATTGTCAGTTGTATCTACTTCCCAGAATAGATTTTTGATTTCTGCTCTGTCAATATTTAATGTATTTGCTAACTTTACAACGTCAATTTGATTAATTAAATATGAAGAAATAATTACTCTTATATTTTCTGTTGGTGTTTTTGATTTATATGCACAATAATCTGCATTTGCAAATTTGAAATGTGATACCGCATTTCTAATTGTTAAAAGTAAATCTTCTAATGTTGCTGGCGTTGAATTCATTGCAAATGGTGTCATTGCAGCTTTTGCATTTAATAATAAGCCTTTTAAATCATTATAAATTAAATCTTCGTCACCAGATGCAACAGAAACGACAATTTGCTGTGCTACCTCGTCAACAGATTTGCCAGAATCTAGCATTTCACGAATTTTATAATTATACCATTCTTTTGAAGTTTGGCGTTCGTTCCATGTGCCATAATATTTTGTATGGATTTTTGCGTCCTCTGCTGTAAAGTATTTTGTTGTG
This sequence comes from uncultured Clostridia bacterium, assembly GCA_946535695.1. Taxonomy (GTDB): domain Bacteria; phylum Bacillota; class Clostridia; order Oscillospirales; family Acutalibacteraceae; genus Improbicoccus. Next base: position 735 of record CAMNDS010000049.1, read on the forward strand.
CTTCCACGTTCGAAATTGTATGGTGTAGCCATTTCAATAAACATTTCTTCAAGAATTCTTCCATTTTCAACTGCACCTTTATTAAAACCATTTAATGAATTGAAAGCTAATGCTGCGCGAATATCACTCTTATAAATTCTGTCAATTGCGCCATAGGCAGAATTAACAACGTCAGTATTTGCTGCTGTTGTTCCGTTATTATAAATTGTTGGCATGTTTGTTTTCCCCTTTTCTTATTTTAACATTTTTTTATAATACTCAAATCTTTTTTGCTGCTTTTCTTTTTCAATTTCTTCTTCTGTCTTTTCTGGCTTTTTATCTTCTTCACCAGATGCATCATTTGAAGAATTTTGATTTTTTCCAGCATCATTTATCAATTGCAAAATGGTTTTGTCCTTATCTGCAATTATTTCGTCTTTTTCCTTTAATTGCTTTTTCAATAATGCAATTGCTTCGGATTCTGGCATTGTGTTTGCTTCATTTTCATTCATTCTTGCTTTTCCTCGATTTCTTTGTTTTCTTTGTTTAGCTTTTCATTAAATTGTTTTGCGGTGTTTTGAAGTTTTGTAATATCATTTATTAAATCTGCTTTTTCTTCTTCTGTCAATTTTCCGTCTTTTAAATATCTTCTTAATTTAAAGAATAGAATTATTAACAGATTCAAAATTGAAACGATTAATAAAACAATATCAAGAATTGTCTTGAATTCTGCCAATGAAATTGTAATTCCAAACGTTGACAAAATTGCAACAGAAATTTCTTCATATTTCATTTTATATCACCACCACATTTATTATAATATAATGAAAAAAGATTTACAAGAAATTTTGTAAATCTTTTTTCTTCTCTATCAATAGAGCATGCATGTGTAGTAATTCAATTATTGATATTGCATGGACGCATTACGCGGTTTTTTGCCCGCTTCAATAGTAATGTAATCAATTACAAGTGACATGCAAGTCATGTGATTTAATTAAAATATTTTCTTGATTGTGTTTTCATGTAAACCGCTGCACCAGCATTTAGGAAATTCATAATTCTTGTTTACGTTCACATAATCAAAAACTGCTGTGATTTTCTTTCCAGCTGCTACAAGCTTTGTTGTGTTTACGTCACGTTTAAAGTGGCAATCAATAAGCTTTCCGCCGTTTTCCTTATCTACCATTTTGAATGAATCAAACGCATCATATTTTGCGGTTTTATCGTGATGCTCTATAATTAAAGTGATTTCACATGGTTTTGTAATTTCCTCTAATACTTCACCATTTTCATTTGCCTTTACTTCTTTTTCATTAACTAACATTGTTTTTTTCCTCTTTTCTTCATTTTTCACGCGTCCATGATTTATTACATTAAATGTCTAATTTAATATAGACATGAAATGTTGTTGCGTTTTCTATGCGCTTAACAATTTTAACAGAATTTATATCAATGTTTAAATCTGTCAATTTATCTTCTAGCGCTTGCTTGAATCCAGATTCAAAATCAATTCTGTATTGTCTTACGTGTTTCATTATATCACATTTTTTGACAATTACAAACGATTTATTATATTGTCTTTGCATTTTTCGTCACCTCGTTTAACCATGCTTCAATTACTAAATAAACATTTAAGCCGCCTTGGTTATAACCATCATTATTTACTCGTTTGCCACCATATTTAAAATCTTGCTGCTGTGGCACATTCTCAAAATCAACATAAAAATTTGTAAAATATGTATGGCGGCCATGAAAAATAATATACAGATTATATTTGTTAGCTATGTCAAAAATATTGTTTTCTTTCATTCTTTTTTTATTTATGACATTTTCGATTATAAATGGTTTAGTTTGTTTTCCTAATTTTTCAATAATATCTGGCAGCAAATGCTTTGTTTCCAATGCATATTTTGATTTTTTATAATATGGATTTGCTTTACTCCACCAATTACATGGTGGCGTTGCAATTATAAAATCATAACCAGATAAATCAATATTTAGCATATCGCCACCCAAATCGGCTTTATATTTATCTTTTTCAATATCTTGATAAACAATATTATAATTTGCATGTCTAGCTTTACAACAAGCCAAATATATGCCATTCATTATATTTCACCAGCTTCATACAATGCATTAAATTTGAAATAATCTGCTGGCTGCATGATTCTTTCTTGATAATTTTCAACTTTTGCTTTTTGCAATAATGAGCGGATTTTATTCAAAACCTTTTCCGCATTTTTATTCAATCTGGCGTCACTTTCTGGCGTATAGAAATTAACTGCATATTTTAAGCGGTTATTATTGCGTGTGCATGTAATCACATGCACATATGCAATTTTTTTAATTGATTCTTTTTTAAGCATTTTTACACCTCTTTAAATTCATATTCATTGCAATAAATAACATAGCCACAATTATTTTTAAAATCGTTTATTTGAATTGCAATTGCTGTGTCAATAATACCAGTATTATAAATAATAATTTCAATGTCTTTAATTCCATGATTTGCATAGCTGCCAGACAAAATTTTTTTGTCTGGCGCTGTTATATAACCACATATGCGTTGATTTGCTTTTAATTGTAATCTTTGTAAATTTTCCATGCTATTCTTCCTCTATTTCTATTTCCAATTCTTCATCAAATGTGTCAATATAATCACCACATATATCGACAAACGGACAACCAATGCAATAAGTTCCACCTTTTTCTTTGGCTCTATCATCACAATATTTTTTGGCTTCTCTTAAAGTTAAATCTCCTATTTTCTTTTTCATCTATTTCCACCTCTTAATTTGTTGCAATTTCGTATGCATTGCCAATGTGTATTTCATGGCCGCCACGACATACATAAACGTCAAAACATTTTACAATATCAAGAAGCATTGTTTGTGCTGTATATAATTGTTTTGTTGTATATAAACCATTTGTAAAATAATGATTTATAACATTTTGCATCTGCTGCATAGCTGCTTCAATGTCATGTGTTTCATTCAATGCTGTTTCGCATACCTTAAATAAATAATTGATTAATTCTTTCATAATTCGCACCTTTTGTCTTTCTGTCGCTTTCGACAATTACATTGTAAATCTTTTTGAAAAAATTGTCAATAACTTTTTTAAAAAATTTTATGGTGTTCCAATTATGTTGCCATATTCTGCATTTGAAACATATTCAAGCGGTTGATTTTCTTTCAAATCATGCATGACGTCTGCAAGCTGCTTGAATGAATCACTGGCTTTTTTAAGTGCGCTTGCGTCGTTTGGCGCTGCGTTTTTCAATTCTTCCATGATTGCACGCCCACGATTGTTTGAATTTGCCAAACCCTCGAAACGTCGCATAATATCTTCTTTTGCTGTTTGAATGTCTTTTTCTGTAATCTTTTTTGAAGAAGAAATATTTAAAATTGAATTCTGCAACGAATTATAATCTTTTGCTTCTTTTCCAATGCTTTTATAAAATTCGCGTTTATCTTCAAATCTTACTTTATAATATAATTCTTCTATGGCGCTTAATTTGCTTCCAGTCAATTCATTAAATTTTTTAACACGTTGACGATAAACACGTTTTAATGTGTCAAATTCTTTTCCGCTCAATCCAGTTATTTCACGAATAGCGGCAGAATATGACATTCTTTTCTGGCCTAATATTACTTGTTTTCTTTTCATTTTTACACCTCGTATAATTCTATTTCATAATTTTGTGATGCAATATCATTTGCATTGTCGTATGTAATTGTATTTTCACGTTTACATAATTCTTTAAATAAAGGTATTAAACCCTTGCCACCTCTTAAATTTAATGATGCTAGACATTGAAATTTATTTCCAGCTGCAAATATTTCAATTACTTTGTTTATATCTTTTAATTTATATTTTGCAGAAATTCCATTTTCTATTTTTTCAACTGCACCATTATAAACCATTGTATTATAAATTGTTGAAATTGGCACGCCTTTTGTATGTAATTCAATAAATCCGTCGGTGTCAATTTCAAAATATGTTTTAGGCGCTAAAAACAAGCCATATTTGCATGTAGCTTCAAGCTTTAAAGCACCCAATTCATATTGGTTTGCATCTGTTTCAAAAATTCCATGTATTGAATCTGTGTCACAATAATAAAAATCTTCTTCTGGTGAATGTATGCATTTTTGTCTAATTGATTTACATAATTTTACACGCCCCATTGCAGTTATTAATGCGCCCTGTGTCACGCTCATAATGTTTGTGTCGTCTGTTTCATAGCCGTCTAAAACTAAATGCACCGCGCCCGTTTCTTTGTTTAATTCTCTGTGACTCTTTGCACGCTCTGGATTCTGTGCCAATTTGCCATAACTTGAATTTAAACCAAGTTTTGAAAATGCTTGCTTACATGCATTTTTTTCTTTTTTGCCAGCATTTTTTTCTGCATAAAGTATGTCAACGAATTTTGCGTAATTATAATCATATTGCTTCTCGTATGCGTAAACATAATCGCATGTGAATTCCATATCATACCAATAATTAATATATTCTTCAAATTCAAATGCAAAAATTAATAAATCATTGCCATATGGATTGTCTGGCGTTTCTGTATATTTTTTAATATATGAATCATACCAAACGGGCAGCATGTGCGGCTTCATAACACCACGCCATTTTGTTAAATGTAATATATAAACATATTTATCGTCATTTTTTGTCTTTAAATAATTTTCATATGTTTGTTTGTATAATCTGCCTTTTAAAGCAATTGATTCATGCATTTGTGCTGGGTAGTGCGAATTATAATCAAATCGTTGAAATTCATTTTCTACCAGCTTATTTTGATATTTTTTATTCACGAAACAGATTCCACCACGATATAAACCAGAATAACGAAACAATGTGTCTAATTCCGTCCACATGATATATTGCTTTTGAAATTCTTTCAAATCTGCCGCATAGTTTTCTTTATTATATAATATATGCAGCAAATAACGCTTTGCGAATCCGCCAGCTGTCATAAAATCTGGTTTTGGCGTCAAATGCATGTTGTAATGCTCTGCCAAATATTCGTCGCATTTTTTGACTAAATAGAAAAGGCCTTTTCCGTCAATAATCATATAGTCAATGGCTTCTTGCGTGAATTTTCCGTCAATTGTATTTTCTTGATAGTCCATTTCAAGCTTACGCAATTTATTGCCGTTTTCGTCTTGAATGTCAAAATCATTTAACAGCTTACGCAAACCACCGCCAAATATGTTGCATAAATCATATATTTTAATTTTATGATATACTTTTTTATGCTCTTTGTTTTCGTATAGATACCATATTTTTAATTGATAACGCTGCCCGTATTCACTATGCAATGATTCATACATGTTTAATTTTGCAGCTTTGTTTTCTTTTGAATATTCAACAAATCCAAGCGTCAACAATTGATAATCAATCTGCGCGAAATCAAATTTTGCATTATAAAACCATAATGTTTTAATATGATGCCATGATATTAAATCAAGCCATTCAATAAAATTTGACGCAATAAAATCAAATTTGCCAACGCTTAAAATCCATGCATACGCCGACACGCTGGCGTGCTGTCTAAACCATGCAACGTCGTGAATTGTGCCAAGCTTATTCAATTCTTGAATCGAAACAATGTTGCCGTCAATCAACGTGTATGTTTCTGTATCTACTGCCGCCCAATCAAATTTTTTTGATTTCGGCAAATTGTTATAAATCATTCACACCACCACCACATTATTGATTATAATGCAGAATCAAAACAAAACAAATATTTTTTTTAAAAAAATTTCATTTTGGCATAGCTGCATCATGCTTGCTAGAATTGGCAGAGGCCACAGCAG
>CAMNDS010000050.1 GCA_946535695.1 uncultured Clostridia bacterium
TTTTTTAAGCAATTCCCTTTGAATTAAAATAAAAGCCTTGAAAAAAATTATATGGTATGATATAATAGCAACCAAGGGGGTGGAGGATGAAAAATTGATGGGAATTATAAAACTATAAATAAGTTTTAATTATATAATAACAAAAAATAAATGGAGGTAATTTTATGAATAAATTTAATAAATCAAAAGTAGCATTATTAATGGCTTTAACGTCTGCTTTACAAGGAAGCATCAAAACCAATGCATCATTGGTGGGGGATGTTTTGGATACTACGGCGTTTACTACGAGTAATCTCACGGCGTCTTTGGTGACGAATACCAAAAACAAAGCTGTTGCTATTCCTCTTGGAATAATATTTGCAGTTGGTGTCCCAATCGGTTTAATTGTTATTAAGCATTTTTATGAGCAAGCACAGGAAAGAAAAGAATTAGCCGGTAGTATCCTGTCTAATTTAAAAAAAGAATTTGAGACAGTTAACACCACTCTTGGCACCATAAACAAACCAACCAAAGATTTACTTTTAAACTTAGGCATTACCGAAAAAGAAGCTAAAATAGATTTTAGTCATATTTTGGAATTAAATCTAAATAATTTGAACCTAATTAATTTTGACCCAAGTAATTTGGGCCTTAAATCGAAAGATTTGTCTTATTATGTTAACACTGACAATGGTGAATTAAAACCAAAATTGGGTGATGAATTGCGTGCCAATCTGTTTGCTTTGGCTTTGTTAGTTACAGTGCCGTTGAAACAGTTGACTGAAACCTTAAGTAGTAAACAAATGTTTTCGAAAAGCGTCCGAGATTCAGAAAAGCCATTAAGTATTATTCTTCGCAAAAATGAACAAGGAAAATTATCAACTATTTGGTCTATGAATTTTAGAGTTACGGATTATAATAATTTCACTAAAAGTAATGATGTTAGCCTTAGATTTGACCTTGACAATAATAATAAACTTGAGATTTCGATTGATGGTCATAGCTATGATGCTGATGAAATAATGAATGGTAAATAACAGATAATAAAATTTGTTTGGTTTGTGAATTTTAAAATTAATATGACATAGATTTGAGTAATAACAGGAGATAATTTGTGAAAAAAAGAGATGTTTTCATCGGTGGAGCCTGGCCGTATGCTAATTATTATTTGCATGTGGGACATTTAGCTGCGCTTTTACCGGGAGATGTTTTGGCTAAATATTTTAGAATAAATGGTGATAGAGTTATTTATGTTTCAGGTTCCGATTGCCACGGTACGCCTATAACCGAAAGAGCTAAAAAAGAAAATTCCGAACCTGAAAATATTGCAAAGCATTATCACTTAGAATTTGAAAAAACTTTTAAAAATCTTGGATTCGAATATGATAATTACTCAAATACTATGTCAATTTTTCACAAAAATTATGTAAAAAAATGTTTTGAAAAACTTATGAAAAATGGTTATATTTATGAAAAATATGTCCCACAAGATTTTTGCAAAAAATGTAACAAATTTTTATCGGATAGAGAAATTAAAGGTATTTGCCCTAAATGTGGAGGGAAAAGTACAGGTGAACAATGTGAAGATTGTTTGATTTCGCTCGACAGCAGTCAGGTTTTAAAAAAGCACTGCAAAGATTGTAATTCTGAGCTTGTTATGAAAAACAATAAGCACTTGTATTTTAAACTTTCGGCTTTTCAAGAAAATTTGCAAAAACTTATAAATAATCGCCAAAACACTTGGCGCAGTAATGCTTTGGGCGAATCACAAAAATTTATCGATATGGGGCTGATTGACCGTGCTGCTACGCGGCAAATTAATTGGGGTGTAGAAGTTCCTGTTGAAAATTACGAGGATAAAAGAATATACGTTTGGATTGAAGCGGTTCTTGGGTATTTATCTGCCGGAGAAAAAGTGGCTGAAAATGAAAATTTAAATTTTCACGAGTTTTTATCCGACGATAATGAAAAATTGATAACTTATTACGTCCATGGTAAGGATAATATTCCGTTTCATACTATAATTTTTCCTGCACTTTTGATGGGGCTCGATGAAAATTACAGAATGCCGGATTATATAATCTCGAGTGCTTATGTTAATTTAAATAATGAAAAAATGTCTAAAAGAACCGGTAATTTGATTACCGCGAATGAACTTTTGGAAATTTTTAAAAAAGATACTTTAAGATATTATTTTACGTTTTATGGCCCCGAAACTAGGGATAGTAATTGTTCGGTGGATGAAATAAAAAAAATTCACAACAAATTTTTAGTCGGAGCACTTGGAAATTTTGTCAATCGCAATTTTTCATACATCGTAAAAAATTTTGACGGTAAAATTCCGGAAGCTGATATTGACGAAAAAATCATAGAACACACCGAGCAAGTGTATAAAAATATGAGTTCATCGATTGAGAAAGGTGAATTCAAAAATGCTGTTGTTTATTTAAATGATTATATAAATTTAGGGAACAGGTATTACGACGAGCGCAAACCCTGGAATCAAGTAAAAGAAAATATTAAAGAATTTAATAACACAATTTATACATGTTTATATATTATAAACAATTTATCAAACTTAATTTATCCTTTTATGCCTGATACCGCTAAAAAAATAAAAAATATGCTTTCAGTATCTGAGTATAAATGGGAGCCATCATCAATAAAAGGCGATTTTCAAATAAAAATCTTGGAACTTTTATTTGAAAGATTAGAGTGTTAATGTCCATTCTGGGTTATTTATAATTCTTTTTTCAAGTATACACAATATAGGTATTGTTAAAAAAGGGTAAATATTTTCTCTGGCGACGCCGGAGGAAAATGTTTTAAGTTCTCTATACCTATCCGCTTTTAGCGATGCTTTTAGGCTTATCTGAAAAACTTCCATCTATGCTGTAGACTATTTTTTTTGTCATCCAAATAATTATTAAATCATGATTTTGATTTTAAATAATCTAAGTAATTTTGTAATATTAAACATGCTGAAGCCTTATCAATTTTATCTTTATATTTTATTGATTTTCTACCTACAAAAGTAAAATTTTTTTGCGCACAAACAGTGGTTAAGCGCTCATCCCAGAGTATTATCTCTAAGTTTTTTGAAATTTTGTGTATTTTTTTCTGCAAATATTCTACATTTTTGGCACTTGGTCCCAGAGTACCATTCATATTTTTTGGGTAGCCTAAAATTATTTTTTTTGCATTTTTTAAATTTGATATTTCGATTATTTTTTTTGCAAGGTTATCATTATCTTTTTCTTTTATTGTGCATAAGGGTGATGCCAAAATTTGGTTTTCGTCGCAAATTGAAACACCGGTTTTTGTTTTGCCAATGTCGACTCCAATAATTATCATCAAGCCGCCTTCCTAAACTCTGTAACTTCCGGCACTTTTAGCTCACCTTTTTCTGAAATTGCCAATCTTATAGTCCCAACTTCTTTTGTTACAAAATAAGGGATTTTCAATAAATTAAGCCTGTCGGCGACTTCTTTTTGGGGATAAATTGAAATTTTATTATAGTGATTTCCGGCAGAAATAACAGCGTATTTTGGATTAACGGCTTTTAGAAATGATAAAGTAGATGAAGTTTTGCTACCGTGGTGACCAATTTTTATAACATCCGCCGACAAATCTCTGCCGGAATTTATAATATCTTTTTCTTCATTTCTTTCGGCATCGCCGGTAAACAAAAATTTTTTTCCCTTAAAACTCAGTTTTAAAACGATTGAGTTATTATTTATATTTTTTTCATCTTCTTTAGTCGGTCCTAAAATTTCAATTTTAATCCTGCCAATATTAAAAACTTGTCCCGGCTTGGGGATTTCTATTTTTATATTTTTGGCTTTTAATGTTTCAAGCAATTTCTCATATCCTTTATGGTCAAACATCTCGACCCTAGATTTAGAAGTTATAAATTTATTAACCGCAAAATTTTCTAAGACATCAACAAGCTGACCATAATGGTCAGCATGCGGATGGGTAAGCACCATCAAATTAACAAACCTATTTTTTGCATTACCAATTAAATTTTCTTTTATATATTCAACAACCGAAAGTTCCGAATTTTTAAGCCCACCGTCTATTATAATAACGATGTCTTTATCATGAATCACGGCACAATCAGCTTTTCCTACATCTAAAAAATCAATCAATAAATCAGTATTTGTTACATTCGGCGAAGTAATTTCGTATTTTTTTCGGCTATGTGATTTATCGACAAAAGAAAGCCAGAAAAAAGCAATTACCACTAAAACTGCAAAAATCGTAAAAGTACTAAATTTGTTTATGGATCTGTGAAAAATAAAATTTAATATCTTATTTTTTTTCATTAAAATATTAAAAACAAATATCACTTTTTACAAAATATCCGCGGTCATGACCACAAATCGGGCAAAATTTTGGAACACTTGCACCTTCGTAAACGTTACCGCACTCCATGCAAATCCACTTGCCGCGACCAGTTTTGGAATCAAATAGCTCACCGTTTTCTAAAAATACAGCAAGTTTTTTGAATTTTTCGGCATGAGTTTTCTCAATTTTGGCAACTCCCGAAAATTTTTGTGCAATATCTGCAAAACCTTCATCTTTAGCAACCTGTGCAAATTCATCATAAATATTCTCACCTTCGTCAATTTCGTTTTGAGAGGCTTTTTTTAGGTAAGCTAAGGTTGAATCAAATATGTCAACCGGATAATCGGCTTCGAATTTTATGCTTTCTCCGGAAAATGGTTTTAAAAACTTGTAAAAGAGTTCTCCGTGCTCTTTTTCTTGTTCTGCTATGATTAAGAACGCTTTTTCTATGACCTGCAGCCCTTCCTTTTTTGCAAATGACGCTGCGATTTTATAACGCTCCCTTGCTTGGGATTCACCTGCAAATGCTTTCATAAGATTAACTTTGGTCTGACTTTTGGAAAAATCGGTAATCATAAATCCTCCTAATAAAATTTAGTGGTCCCATTATAAATTTTATTTTTTAAAATGTCAACTAATGCCATGATTTTAGGAAAAAATTAGGATAGAAATAATTACTCCAGCGCTGCTGAGGTAATTAGTTTTTTTGAATAAAAAAAAAAATAATGCAGAAAATCTACTTTGAATATATAAAAGGGGTAGATTTTATGTTTTTAAAAAAACGTTTTGAGTTTAATTTTTATGAAAAATCAATTATTACCGGGTTTCTAATCGCAATTTTGCTTTCATTTATTAATTTTTCTTCACACTGCAATAAAATAAGCGAAAAAGTTTTGAGATTACATGTTATTGCGAATTCTGATTCAAGTGATGATCAGACTTTAAAATTAAAAGTTCGAGATTCGATAATTAAAAATTTTGAATTTAAAAAATTTAAATCTTTAGAAGAGACTAGAAAATTTGCTGTTCAAAATATTTCTGAAATAAAAAAAATAGCTCAAAACGAAATCCTAAAAAACGGATTTGATTATCCAGTAGACGCCAAAGTTTGTAAAGATGATTTTAATACTCGAACTTATGAAAATATTTCACTTCCTGCAGGAAATTACGAAACAATTAAGATAACAATAGGTGAGGGTAAAGGCAAAAATTGGTGGTGTGTGATGTTTCCGCCGATGTGCATTCCAGCCGCCGAGGCTTGCGCCGTAAACAGGTCTGTTTATGATAAAAATTTTTCGCAAAACGAAAAAAATATTCTTGAAAATAAACAGCGTTATAAGATAAAATTCAAAGTAGTTGAGATTTATGAATCTTGCCACAAGTCGTTACGAAATTTTACAAAAAATTTAAAAAATAAATTTAAATAAAACAATTATGAATAATTTTGATAAAAATTTTATATTTATTAAGTCTAAAAACATAATCGAATCTTATAAATTAACAGCAAAGATCATATCTGAAAATTCTAGCAAAAATTTTGTTGTTTTTAGCCAAAATATTAAAAAATATGATAATATTTTTAGTAATATGCTTGAAAAATATAATATTAAATATAATAGAGATTATGAAATTTCAATAATTGGTTCTCAAATTTCTAATTTAATTTTTTCTTGTTTAAATTTATTGATTTCAGGTCTTACTCAGGAAAGTATATTTAATTTTTTAAGTTTTTATGAAAATCCAAAAATTTTTTCTGAAAACGAAATATTAGAATTTAAAAATTATTGCAGAATTTATAATATTAATGATTTTAATATTGAATTCAACATTATCTTACAAAAAAAATTTATGATTAATAACGAAAATCTTGATTCTATTGAAAAAACAAGAACCAAAATTTTAAGTTTTTTTGACGATTTAAAAAAAAATGTCAATAATTTAGGCTTTTTTAGATATATTTTGAATATTATACAAGATAAGTCATATAAGAAATTCAAAAATTATAATATTTTTTTAAATATATTAAATTTGTTGAATTTAGAAAATAATTATATAAATAATTTTATTGAAATAAAAAAAAAATTGATACATAAATTTCAAAATGTAAAAATTTTTACGAATAATATAAATAATGTTAATTTAG
>CAMNDS010000051.1 GCA_946535695.1 uncultured Clostridia bacterium
ACCAGTAGTAATTGAAGAAGTTGAAATAACTTTCCCTTTGATAAGTTTTATGGAATACTTGCCGGAAGCATATCAAAGTTTTCCGTCAAATTCTTTTATGAACAGGTTTGTTGCAATTTTTCAGTATATTATTTTAGAAACTGAAGCAATAATTGATAATATCCCTGAAAAATTTGAACCGCTTTACACAAACAAAGAATTTTTATTCTGGATTTGCCGATGGTTTGATATAAATGATATGGTTTGGGAGGAAAATAAGCTCAGATATCTTGTAAAAGATATGATTGATATCTTTAAATCGAAAGGTACTAAAAATTCGATTATTCAAATGGTGGAAAAATATACGGGTTACAAACCTATGCTTATAGAAAAATTTAAGATAACAAATAATAAATTTTATCAAATTGAACAACAACTTGTGGATAGTCTTTTTGGACAAAATGACTTTTTTTTCACAGTTATAATGAATGAAAATGAGATTAAAAAAAGTGATGATTATGCTAATGTTTTAAATATTATAAAAAATAATGCACCCATAAATGCCATTTGCAATTTGGTAGTTCTTACAAATAATATATCACTCGGGCATCACTGCTATATTGGATTAAATTCTTATATTTCAAACGATTGCATGCAATATTCAAGGTTTAAAGATTCAATTATGATTATTAATTAGGAGAATATTATGAGTAACAAACAATATCATATCGTGAAAAGAAACAATTATTTTTTAGGCAAACTGATGACTGCCAGAGATTTTTTTACGGAGCAGGAGTATTTTAATTCCAGAAGACGCCTTTTAAGCAGGTTTATGTTTGGCTCTGGAATAGTTGCCGGTATGAGCATATTTTTGGTTGATGATAAGTCTTTTTCGCTGGAACCCGGTTTTGCTATTGATTATTATGGCAGAGAAATAATTGTGGACCAAACTTATGTGAGAAAACTAAATTTGATAAAAGGGTTTGATAGCGTAAAAGACAAACCAGAAGTTTATATTTGCATAAAATATAAAGAAGTTTTTGATGAAAGCACATTTTCGGTAACAAGTGCAAGTAATGCGGAAGATGAAAAACAATTCAACAGAATAAAAGAAACTTTTGAGCTTTTTTTAACAGATAAGGCACCTCAAAAATTTGATCTTAAATTAGATGGTTTGTTATTTCACAAAGTTGAAATATATAATGCAAATAAAATAAAAATCTGGGCGGAATTACCTAAGTATTCAAATTTAGGTAAAAACATAAAAGTTAAAATATTTTTTGAAAAAGAAGATGCAACTGGTAACGTGGCATTCAAGTTGAAAGTTTCGGGTGTACTTTTTGAAAATAGTGCGTCGGTTTCGTTTGATGATTCTGAAAATCCCGAAGAAAAGTTTTATTCGCAAGAGTGTTACATGCGTTGCAACGCAAACAATGCAGCTATGTCTGAATTAATTATTTCCAAGTCTGATTTTAGTCTTAGAATCGGCACAAAAAATATTGAACTTGAAGATGATATACGCTCTACAATAAGCATACGAGAAGAGCACATAAAAGATATAATTATTTCTGATTATTTTTCACTTAATTTTGATAGATTGATCGAAGATAACGATGAAAATTATATATATCTCGCAAAAGCAAAAATTGTCAGTGACGGAATGAATTATATAATAGAAAAATTTGATGCGCATCCGGTAAAACAATTTTTACTCAATAACGAAATTTTGCGCCTTATGGAAGAATTAAATGAAGATATTATTGATTGTGAATTGAATTTTGAAAATCAAAACAAAAAACATCAAATCACAAAGCAAATTGATGTTAAAGATGTTAAAAACGTTGAAAAATTAATAGAAAAAGATAATGTTATTACAGGTGTGGAAACTATAAATTTAGGCTTCAAACCCAAACCTGGAAAAGTGTATTATTCATACGAATTTGTTCATGGCCTTGGCAAAGGTAATATCGCAGTTGTAACGGCGACTGTTAATGATGAAAATCCTGAATTTGAAGAAAAAAATCTTCTTGTGTTCGGTGACCGCAGCATATTTGACGTAAATGAAGCTGATCTTTCGATTCCGGATGTTCAAATTGCATCAATCGTTGACCCTGCAAAAGGTACTATGAGGATAGGCGTAAGACTCGAAGAACGAACAAATGTGCAATCAATAAAAGTTCGTTGGTGGGCAATAAAACCCCTCGAAAGCGAAGCAGCACGCGATAATTTGGTCATAGATGAAAATTTAAAAGTAGTTATATCACCTGATAGCATTACAATTAAACCTTTGGAACAAATAAGATTTTCAGCCAAAATCATAGGATCAGAAGATCAGCGTATATCATGGTCTTTGGGTAAAAATAATCCGGGAGAAATTGATGCAAATGGACTATATACTGCACCTGCTACCGAAGGAATATTCGAAATAATTGCAAGAGCCGTTAATTTTGAGGAGTTACACGCAAGTGCATATGTTGTTGTTACAACTGAAACTTCCCAAAATAATGCTAAAAACGTTTGAATTATTTAGCCAAATAAAAAACTTGGAAAGCCAAAATATCATTAAAAATTTCTCTCCGGCTCTGCCGGAGGCTGATTTTTCTTAATTTTTTTGCCTATTTCTTAAGGTATTACCAAAATATATAGAAAAGGGAAAAATATTTAGGAAATAAAATATGGAGTAAAAAATGGAAAACGGAAAGATATGTCCAAAATGTTATGGAAGAGAATGTACAAAGAATGGAATAGTAAAAAATAAACAAAGATATCGGTGCAAGAGATGTAAGTATAATTTTACATTATACCACCAGATAAACATCTTATCGGAAAATCCCATACTCTTTTCACCGTTGAACGTATGAATTGTTTTTTTCGTCATTACCTTGCTCGCTTTGCTCGTAAAACTTGCTGTTGGTCTCGTTCTCTTTCCATGTTTTCTTTTTTTGTTTCTTTATTTGCTTTTTTTACTAGTTTTGATATACATTTTAGCAATACCGCTTAAGGAGGTACTTGCCAAAGTTACTGAATAAACACCCGATCGATGGATGAAATTATATATTATGTGAATAATGATAACGACTTTGTTTGAGAATGGCATATTTTAAGAAATGAATGGAGTTATAAAAATGAACAAAGTAAAAAAATTATTATCATTGATTTTTTCTGGTATTTTTTTAAATATATCTGTAATTGATACGAATGGAATGGATTCAAATGGTGAAAAAAAATTATTGAGAAAAAAGAAAGAAAGAAGCTGCACTAAAAAAGAAACAAAAATTAGTTATGACGAAGATTTTCCTTCAATTAAAGAACAGGTTAGTGCATATAATAGCAATTGCAAAAGAGGATATGAATTAGAACTTTGGGGAAAATTCAAACCGTGTCAATTTTTTCAAAGATTTCAATATTTGTTAAATCCTGTAGCATTTATTCGTGCGTCGTGCTGTTCACTTGATTTATTGCATGCCTATTTAAGTAACAAATTTGAAAAAAAAGAAACAAAATTATGGTCTCTTGATAAAGTTCGTAGGCAAATGAGTAGTGGCCAAGACTCAGATATTGAAGAAGACTACATAGATAAACGTGGTCGTATTACTAAAAAAAAAGATCATCTAGGTATAAAAGGTCATATCGATAGATGTGAAAGTTTCTTCATTGGTACAGAAATCCCAACTGAGAAAATGGATATTGATAGCAAAAATTTTCTTGCACTCATGTATAAATATATACAAATAAACAGACATTCCGAACCTGATAGTAATAAAGTATATTTTTCAAGCGAAGTGAGGGCAAGATTTAAAAAATATTTTGATGAAACAAAATATAAAAATTATATCAGTGAAAGTCTATATACTCCTTTTGGAAATGTAAAAGTAAAAAGAGGAAAAGAAGATGAAAAAAAGCGGTATAGAACTTAGGCAAGGAACATATTAACGATTATAACGATTATGATGATTACCATAGTTATGACTATATAGGTAATAAATTTAACGCACTGAGTATTGAAAAACAAATAAAAATATTAGAACTAATAAACGAATATCTAAGTACCAAAGTTAGTTATGACGATTGTAAAGAAAAATGGAAAAAACAAGTAGATAACTTAAGTCTAGAAGATAAAGATAAAGACGCCTTTGCTGTACTTTTTGGAATTGCTGTTTTAGCTGAACCTTTAAGGGAATGTGACGATGGGACAAGCCAAAGATGCGTGTACAGTACAATGCTTTACTATTGGCGTAAACTAAAAGCGGGGGAAATAACGCTAAACAATGACGATGACTGGAAAAGATTAGCAAAAGATTTAGAAATATTCAATGATGAGAAACATGAAAACCTATTAAAATTTTATAAGCGTGTACGAGAAGGGGCAAAAGAAAAGAGATTTAAGATGTGTAGAAAAATTGTAGAAAGAATGTTTGAACTGGAGGCGGAGTGTTGCAAAAAAAAGAAAAAGTATTTGAGAAAATATTAAAAAATGTAGGCAAAAAGATTGAAAGTCAGGTATTGTTAAAAAAGATAGATATTTCCTCCGGCGGCGCCGGAGGGAAGACTTTTGTTTTAATTTTTAAGTTTCGAAAGAAGGCTAATTTAGACCGCTTATTGATTCAAATTTAATGTTTTTTGCCTCCATTGCCTGTACTCCCGGATTACCACCGGTTCTATTATGAAAGTATACATAAATATCAACATCACGCACTTCGTCTATAAGTGCCTCGGCAGCTTTTTTGAGGACACTTGGGTGGTTTTGAAACGAAAGCCCTCCGGGAAGCCAAAGATGAAGCGCAAATGATTTTCCGGATACTATACGCCTTAGCTTTGCTAACTTACCTATCATTTTCATTTGATGCACTTGAATTGCCTCACAAATCGGATTATAAAAACTTCCTTTTTTATCTGCATCTTTGCTTTTATACCAAATACCACCATCGTCAAATACAGGCTGAATAGATGGAGCAGCTGCAAAAATTTGAATCATTGGTGTTTTACCATCATTGCAAAGAACCCATTGAAAATTTAGTTTGAATTTATTGATATTTTTTTCTATATGATCTGTCAATTCTTTTTTTTCATTTTCGTCAAGAACGTGATAAGCACGCCTTAAATTAAGATATCCATGCGAGTAAAGTTTATGGTTATCAAGTTGTTTGTTCATCCATTGTTCACCCAAAACGTCGTCGATGGCATCATTTAATTTTCCTTTAAGATAAGATGACTCACGCAATTTAGCAAAAACCAGCGCGCTTAATGAAAGCATTGGCCCTTGTGTTCTATCATAAGGCCACCAATGCACCGGTGAAAAATAATCATCACAAGATTCCAGAGCATTATACTGACTACAAACTACAGCCATCGAATTTTCAGCACTTTTGTATTTAAAAAAATCACTTGCATCCACACCTTTTGCATCATAAAAACGTGCGCATGTTTTTTTATCAGATTCCGAATCGCTTTTTACATTTTTAATTAAACGATCAAGTTGTTCTTGGGTTGTATATTTCAAATGCGATAGTCCATTATCGATTAATTTATCAAGTTCTCCTTCAAGTCTTGTAGTCTTTTCACTGTCATCATATGGATAACTACGATTATTTGAAATAGGATTATCTTTGTATGTGGCTTTGCCGATATTTTCCATGTATATACCGCCTTTTATATCTAAGACGATTTTTTTGACACTTTCTGGAATTATTGGAGCTTTAAGATATCTTTTTAAAAGTTTATCCGAAAGATTGCCTTTTTTATTAATTTCATCTTTATCATTTATTCCAGATATAGTTTTTGATTGTATATTTTGTATGTTTCTGTAAAACCATGAAAATCCTAGTAATGATATAGTCGGCAAAAAAGTTAGACAATTTTTGTAAACTATCATTTGTAAATTTTTTTTAATTGACTCTTGTTTACCAAATTTATTAATATAAGCCATTTTTATTCACACTCCCATTTTATTTATATTTATAATTATATATTAATTTTAAAAAATGTCAAGAAAATTAAACATTAAATTATAACTTCCGAAATTCGCTGAAAATAAATTTGAATTTTTTGATTTTTAATAACACTTGCTATACTGTTTTGATATTTTCTTTAGTTTTTCACGTTTCTATTTATTTATTAATATAATAATTATTAAGAAAATACTTTTGGAGAAATTATGAAATGGAACATTTTTTCTGGCGATTCCAGAATGGATTTTTTGAAAAATATTTTAATAAATAAAAAAGTTGAAAATTTGAATATTTCATCAATCGAAGTTTTACCAATTCCTGTCACTCGTGATGGAGAACATATTACAGGGTCAAAAATTTTATTAAGCAATTTTTTTTCCAATTTGCCAAAAAATTCTTTGGTATTTTGCGGCAGAAAAGATCTTATCGCAAATAATATTAAAATAAACAATAAAATTTACGATTATTCCGATAACGAACTTTTTTTACTAAAAAATGCAGAATTAACTGCTCATGGTACTATAAAAATTT
>CAMNDS010000052.1 GCA_946535695.1 uncultured Clostridia bacterium
AACAAATGAACTGCATAAAGCGCTTAATGCCAAGGTTTTTACGAATTTTCTCGACAAAAATTTAAAATTTATGTGGTACTATGACCACAACATTTAGTTAATCAAAAAAATTATAATTTGTCAAGTGTTTTTATATTTTTTCCCAACAAATAAATTTTTTATAATTCTGTCTTTTAAAATTGAAAAATTAAGTCAAAAATATTCTCTCCGGCGTCGCCTGAGAGATTATCTGTTATCAGTTTAGAAAGAAATCTATTGTTTATTTTTGAATTATGATAAAATAGGTTTTAGTACGTGGAGGGTAAGGATGTATAAAATTGCTTGGCTTATACCATGCTATAACGAAGAAAAAACTGTCGCAAAAGTTATAAAAGGCTGCCGAAAGGTTTTGCCAGAATCTTACATATATGTTTATAATAATAATTCTAATGATAAAACTTTTGCAATTGCTTTTGAGTTTTCTGAGAATGATGAAAGAATATTTTTAAAAAATGAACCTCGTCAAGGAAAAGGCAATGTAATAAGGAGCATGTTGAGAGATATCAATGCGGATTGCTACATAATTATTGATGGTGATGATACATACCCGACTGAAATAGCAAAAGATATGGTGAGTTATGTTTTGAATGGACAAGCAGACATGGTTATTGGTGATAGGATTTCTTCAACCTATTTTACTCAAAACAAACGTTTGTTTCATAACTTTGGCAATGTGCTTGTTAGTAAATTAATAAATTTTATTTTTAAATCAAATATTAAAGACATAATGACGGGATATAGAGCTATTAGCAAATCATTTGCCAAAGGTTTTCCGGTCATGTCAAAAGGTTTTGAAATCGAAACTGAAATTTCTATTCATGCAATAGATAAAAATTTTTTAATTAAAGAAATCCCAGTTGAATATCGCGATCGTCCTGAGGGTTCGGAATCAAAACTTGATACTTACTCTGACGGTTTTAAAGTCTTAAAAACGATTTTTAAATTATTCAAAGAATATAAACCTTTTGCATTTTTCGGTTTTATTTCAATAATATTTTTCGTTATAGCTCTGGTCATGTTTTTACCTGTTGTTGCTGATTATTTAAAAACCGGATTAGTTCCTAAATTACCATCTTTAATAGTTTCTGGAATATCGTTAGTTTGTTCTCTACTTTCATTTTTTGTTGGGATTATTTTAGATTTTCAAGTAAAAAAGCATCGTATACTTTACGAATTATTAACAAATTACTATTTAAAAAAATAGTATAACTTTAAGGATTATATGACAATTTTTTATGTTTTAACAAATTTGTTAAAAAATAGATTTAGTGATTTTTTATTTTTAATTTGCTTTATTTGTAGTTTGTTTATTTTAAAAGATATTAAATATTATTCAAATAGTATAATTTTAGTTTTAATTTCACCAATTTTGTATATTTTTTACAAGAAAGCATTTTATATTAATAAAGGAAAAATTAGTTTGGAGTATACCTTTACTCCGGCAATTTTATTTTCAATTTTTACTGTTATTGGTAAAAGTTTTGATGATTATGGAAGTTTGAATTCATTAATTGGTTCTCCAACATTGATTTTTAATACTATTTTGAATTTATTGGGATATTTTTCATTTTTTTTCTGTATTATCAATTTGATTTTTTACAAGATAAATTCACCAATTAAAAAAAATAAAGCAATTAATTTTAAGAAAAATAAACTATTAAGTTTAATTTTTTACGAAAAACCTTTATTGTTTTCGTGGATAATAATTTTTACTTTGTGGCTTCCGTATTTAATTGCAAGTTATCCAGGGAGATTTTTAGGCGATACACTGTCTCAGCTTCAGCAGTTTTTTGGCATAGGCAACCCTACGCAGTGGCAGCAAGTTATATTAATAGACCCTAGTATGCTAATAACACAACATCATCCTGTTTTTCATACAGTATTTTTGGGCTCATGTGTCTATATCGGCAGAATCTTGTATTCTGATAATTTTGGGATGTTCATATATACTTTCATTCAATATATAACTATATCGTTTTCTTTTGCATTTGCGTTT
Organism: uncultured Clostridia bacterium; assembly: GCA_946535695.1. Classification (GTDB taxonomy): domain Bacteria; phylum Bacillota; class Clostridia; order Oscillospirales; family Acutalibacteraceae; genus Improbicoccus. Next base: position 2,036 of record CAMNDS010000052.1, read on the forward strand.
TGGTATATTGTAAAAATAAAATCAAAAGATATTATCAAATTTTTTGCAATTTTATTTTTTTCTTTTTTCCCTTTATTCCCTATGATGTCAACTCTTGCAACAAAAGATGGATTATTTTCCGCATTTATGTTAATTTTCAGCATATTTTACATCCAAATAATTGCCAACCCTGAAAGTATATTAAAAGTTCCTAAACGATTTTTATGTTTTTTTATTATTACAATCTTGTGTTTTTTATCACGAAATAATGGGATTTATTCTATAATAATTTCATTTTTAGTTCTTATAATTTTGTTCAGAAAAAATATTAAAGTACGAAAATTTTTGATTTATTTAACTTTAAGTACTCTGGCTTTATTTTTTTCTTATACAAATATTTTATTGCCTATGTTTAAAATTTCTAAAGGTAGCATAAGAGAAGTTTTATCAGTACCTTTTCAGCAAACTGCCAGATATTTGCGTGATCACGGAGACGATGTAAAACCTTACGAACACAAAGCAATAAATAAAGTTTTAGATTATGATAAACTTGCATCACTTTACGACCCTTTAATATCTGATCCTGTTAAACAAACATTTAAAAAATTGAGTACTAAAAAAGATTTATTGCATTATTTTAACGTATGGTTTAGAATGTTTTTAAGGCATCCATTAAATTATTTAAATGCATTTATTCATAATACTTATGGATATGTATATTGCTCAAAACATCCGTTTTATTTTTATCCACTTTCAGAAAATCATCCGGAAATGATTGGAGAAGGATTTAATATAATTAGACCAAAAATTACTCAAAAAATTGCTTCAAAGATGGATAAATTTATTGATTTTATATCCTCAGTACCTTTGATCGAACTTTTGTTTTCATCGGGAATATATTCTTATTTTCTTATTTTAATTAGTTTTTTGTTATTTTATAAAAACAAAAAATACTTTTTTACATGTGTGCCTTCTTATACTTTGTTGCTGACATGCTTTTTATCTCCAGTTAATGGTAATATTTACAGCAGATATACCTTGCCTATTATATTCATAATTCCAATTTTATCTGCTGTCTGCTTTAAAATTTTAAAAATAAAATATTAAGGAACAAAATATGATTATAGCTACAAACAATAATGATAAATTGAATGAAATCAAAAAAATATTGACAGGGTTTCAAATTTATTCGCTTAAAGAAAAAGAAATTTATTTAGAAATATCTGAAGATCAAAAAACTTTTTTAGGTAATGCCAAAAAGAAAGCTATTGAAGTATACAAACTTGCCAAAGAAGAAACTATAGCAGACGATTCCGGATTATGTATAAATTGTTTGAATGGCTTTCCTGGAGTTATGACACATAGATTTTTAGGTAAAAATGTAAATGATAGAATAAAAAACGAATATTTAATAAATAAAGTAAATAAATACAATGATAGAAGTGCAAAAGTAATTTGTGATTTAGTTTATTATAATGGAAAAGATATTATAATTAGTGAAGGTGTAATAAATGGTTTCATTGCTAAAAGTCCAAAAGGTTGCAATGGATTTGGATTTGATGAAATATTTGAGCTTCCAAACGGATTAACTCTTGCCGAGCTGACGCCTGATGAGAAAAATCAATTAAGTGCTCGCGCTTTTGCACTAAAAAATTTAAAAAAAAAATTACAAATTTAAAATTCACGTTGATATAGCACTACTAAAATAAAATTTTTTTCGGAATTAAAAAACTTAAATCAAATTGTTTATAATTAAACTGCAAAATAATAATAAGAATCTGGCCTCCTTCGCTGTCGGAGGCCATTCCTTAAAACAAAATTTATTTTTTGGTGCATGCCTGGATTTTTTGATAAAGATCGCCTTCTTTAGGATAAACTATAAATTTATCTTCACCATTGTTCACTAAAGCTTTAATATAACCATTTAATTTGTCTTCATTAAGAAAATTTGTACGTTTACTAGATCTTGTTGGACACAAAACTAAAATTTTATTACCAGCTTTTAGTGTATCGTATACTTTATTAAACTTGTCTACGTCGAAATTGCGTCCGTTTTGATCATAAAAACACTTCTCAAACGAACTATAAATATTCACATTTTCAACCTTTTCTTTATCTTCACAAAGAACAATTACGCGATCCTTCCATTCACCATCTAACTTTTCATGTATATACTCTTTAATTACTTTTGCCTGATAAGATTCAATATAATTCTTTAATTCTTTTACTTTAACAATCTTTAGACAATCGCTAGGTTTTTCAGGAAACCGAGTTGGCTCCACAACTAAAATGTTATCCCCGACTTTTAGCGCATCATCTATTTCATAAAACTTTTCTTCGTCGAAAGTGCCTTCGTAGTCAGCACGCATGCAACTACTAATAAATTTAAGACGTTGTTCTTCTGGCATATCAGTAGAAAAATATACGCGACAATTCCATTCAGTTTTTAATTTTTTACTTATTAATTCATCAACTTTGTTTGAAATCGTCACATTAGTATTAAAAATACTGTTAACGTGATAATACGAAGTATTACTATTAAATTTACATATTGGACATTTAAGCTTAGCTGTCTGTTGATCCAATAAAATTTTGTTACAATACAAACACCCACAAACCATATGCCCACATTGTAGTATAATTGAATTATCAAATTTATCTTTGAAAACCCCAAGTTTTTCTTGAGCCAAACGCGCCTCATCACATCTATTAAAATTGGTATTTAGTATGCATTTTTTCATTCCTGCTTTCGTTTGAAACTCATCAAAACATCTTTTAAGGCATTCATCACTACTACAAACATAAATTTCAAGACCAGTAGTAGAAGTATGAACCTTTCTGGCAACTCTTTTATTGCAATATTGACAAGATTCAGGATGTTTGACCTTGATACCATCCAGAATAGATGATGTAGTCATGTCCGTATTAACTGATTGGTTATCATCGCCTTGATTTCTATGTCCTACGCCTAAATCATCAAGGTGCATACCAAAAGTTTGAAGTCCAGAAAATAGAAAGCCAAAACTAAGATAAGCACTTAAGAACTTTGAAAATTTAAAAAATTTAAAAAAACTCATACATTACACTCCTAAAAATTAAATTCAAAAATTTGATAGCTATCAAGGTGTATTCTAAATAACTAAATTAAAAAAGTCAATACATTTTGGAACTAAAAAAGGAAAAAAAATGAAAGTTTACTTCATCCGGTAATGTCAAGGCATTGCTTGATTGCACTCCTCATTTCGCGATAAATTTTGACGTAATTTGTTCATATTTGCTTGAATTTTATGATTTTTTATTTTATAATAAGTTCGTAGCTAGCCGATGTGTTGGAATGGTAGACGAGACGGACTCAAAATCCGTTACAGGCAACTGTGTGTGGGTTCAAGTCCCACCATCGGCACCAGTGGAAAATACACTGAAGACGGAGAAATAAAAAAATTTATTTTATTTTTTCAATATTTTTTCAATAAAAATCATCTCAATTATAATGTTTCTCTTGCAATCGGGTATTTTCCATAAAGGGGTATAGCTCAGTTTGGTAGAGCAGCGGTCTCCAAAACCGCGTGCCGAGGGTTCGAGTCCTTCTACCCCTGCCAAATTTTAGTTATAAATTAGGCTGGTTTATAAAAAAATTCAAAAAATTAACCAATTATGGGTATTATATTTTTTTTAACTTTTAAACTGCTTTAGTGTATTCCAAAAATTTTTTAGTAAATTTTAACGAGGTGTGGCTCAGTTTGGCAGAGCGCTTGGTTTGGGACCAAGAAGTCGCAGGTTCGAATCCTGTCACCTCGACCACCTCGAGGAGCCTCAAGGGGCATAAATTTTTGATTACTCTTGGATTTAGAATTAAAATTTAAACTATTGAAGTTTTATTTTTAATTCCTAACGATTTTCTTGATTTTTAAAAATTATACATAAAAAGTTAAATATCCTTTCCAGCTCCACCGGAGAAAATTGGTAGCATTTAAATTTATAATTTAATTTCGATGTTTTTATTTGACCAAAACGATAGTGAGTATTTTAACGATAAGTTTTTATCACCTTTTGGTACTTCAAAAACCATTGAACCTTTTATTTTACCGTTTTCTGAAAGCTGACCTGAGCTTAATGAATCGTTATCTATATGTATAAATAATATAAAAAATTTAAATAAACTTCTCCGGTAGTGCCGGAGGCTGTTTTTTATTATGTTTTAACTAGGATTTGTTAACATGCGCAGAGAATCAAAAATAAAAGCGAAGTGAATAAAGAAAAGAAAAACAAATGATTTTACTAAAAAGTCGTTAAATTTTGTCAAAATTCCAAGGAATTTTTCGATTAGATTTGTATGGAACAATGAGGTTAAAATTTAAACTTTGATCTAAAAACCGGATATTATCGTCTTCGTAAGCTT